>CALVYE010000009.1 GCA_944372025.1 uncultured Bacilli bacterium
ATAGTAGAG
This sequence comes from uncultured Bacilli bacterium, assembly GCA_944372025.1. GTDB lineage: Bacteria > Bacillota_I > Bacilli_A > RF39 > UBA660 > JAFSEX01. The sequence continues at coordinate 10 of CALVYE010000009.1, forward strand.
GATGATGATACTATGAAAAAGGCAAAAGAGAAGTTAGTAGATTTATCAGAGGACACAGAATTAGTAGGGATGTATGATAAAGAGATAGTAGAAAGAAAAGTCAATAATACTAAGCTTATTTCTGCTAGAAATGAAGGAATTAAAGAAGGTATGAAAAAGGGTAAGGAACAAGGTATTAAAGAGGGTCTTAAACAAGGTATTGATAAAACAAAAAAAGACACAGTTATTAATATGTTAAAAGAAAACATAGATATAAAGACTATATCAAAAGTTACAGGTATGAGTGAAAATGAAATATTGAAACTTAAGGGGTAATTATGATATTACTCTTTTTATTATTGTTTATTTAAGGTATAATAATTATGGTGGTAAAAATGTCTAGAATACATTTAATGGATGAAATTTTGTCAAATAAAATTGCAGCTGGAGAAGTAGTGGAAAAATGTGTATCCGTAGTTAAAGAATTAGTTGAAAATAGTATAGATGCTAAAGCTACAAATATTAAAATTGAACTTATAGAATCAGGGACTCAAGAAATTAAAGTAGTAGATAATGGTATAGGTATGGACAAAGAAGACGCACTTTTAGCATTTCAAAGACATGCAACAAGTAAACTTAGAGATGAAGATGATTTATATAGAATAGATACCTTAGGATTTAGAGGTGAAGCCCTTCCTTCAATCGCATCTGTTAGTATGATAACTATAAAGACATGTTCCGAAAATTTAGGAACTCTTGTAAATATTGAAGGTGGTAAAATAACTGAAGTAGGTACTTGTGAAGCTAGAAAAGGGACAACTATCGAAGTTAAAAAACTTTTTTATAATACTCCTGCACGTTTAAAACATTTAGGCAGTTTAAATAATGAGTTAACAAATATTATAGACTATGTAAATAAAATTGCTTTATCATATCCAGATATAAAATTTACCTTAACTAACAATGGTAAGATAATTTTAAACACTCCTGGAGATAATAATCTTTTGAAAGTTATCAATGCAATATATGGTACCGATGTAGCGCGCAATATGCTTCCTTTAGAAGCATCAAATGACGATTACGAAATTAGTGGATATATTTCTAAACCAATAATTAGTAGAGCTACACGTACTCATTTGATAACAATAGTAAATGGAAGAGTTGTAAAAAATAATGAATTAAATAAAACTATTATTGAAGCATATCATACATATATTATGGAAAATAGATTTCCCATCGTGGTACTAAATATAACCGTAGATTCAAGTTTAATCGATGTAAATATTCATCCTACTAAAATGGATATTAAATTTTCAAAAATGGATGGTTTAAAAGAAACAATCAAAAATGCTGTTCATAATACTTTAGTAAGTATTAACTTAATTCAAAAAGTAGAACACCCTAAACCTGAAATATCGATGGCTGATATTGTTATTTCAAATAATCAGATTCAACAAGAATTAAATTTAGAAAGATATGAAGAAACTATACCTTTTAATGATGAATTTATTGTAAAAGAAGAAACTAATATAACATACGGCAATACTAATAAAGAAGTTGAAACTTTAGAAGAAAATGAAAGTGAAAAAATTCCTGAATTATATGTAGCAGGTGTAGTCTTTGCAACCTACATTGTATGTCAAAATAACCTTGGAATGTATTTGATAGACCAACATGCTGCAAAAGAAAGAATTAATTATGAATTATTTTTGAATAAGTTATCAAACCCAGATAATAACTCTATTGATATGTTATTCCCTATTACAATTGAATTACCTTTAAATGAGTCAATTATTTTAAAAGAACACTTACATATATTAGCAAATATGAATATTAAAGTTGAAGAATTTGGTATGAATAGTTTTGTTGTAAAATCTCATCCTGTATGGTTACCAAAAGGTAATGAAGAAAATGCGATTAGAAGAATAATTGATTTAATTTTAGATATTAAAAATGATTTTTCTTTAGAAAAGTTCAATGATAGGGTAGCAGCAACTCTTGCATGTAAAGCATCAATTAAAGCAAATGATACCCTAAGTCTAGAAGAAATGGAAAACTTAATAGACGATTTAAGAAAATGTAAAAATCCTTATAATTGTCCACATGGAAGACCTACGATAATAAAATTTACTAAATATGAAATCGAAAAAATGTTTAAAAGAGTAGTATAAATTTGTTTACTTAAAGTCAACACAAATGTTATAATAAAAATGGATATATTTGATAATATTACTATTATTTCTGGTAATCATTCTATTGATTATCTTTAAATAATAAAAAAGCATCTGACAAAATCACATAAGTGAATTGTCGGATGCAAACCAACATATTGGGAAGCATTTGACTCTACAAAATCAAATGTATCCTTTTCATTTTATGAAGTTTCCTTCATCTATATACATTGTAACATATAAGTTAAGTAAACACAATATATATTTTGATAGTTTTTGATATATAATAATTGTAATTTAATCAAATAAAATGTATAATTTTAAGAAAGGCATCAGTCTTAATTATAATAAAAATATTATATGAAAGAAGGAACTATAAAATGATAACTAAACCAAAAGGAACCTATGATATATATGGGGAAGAAGCGAAAAAATGGAAATATATAGATAAAGTTATTGATGAAGTAATGGATAAATATAATTATAATTTTATCCGTACACCTATTTTTGAATCAACTGAATTATTTCATAGAGGCGTTGGAGAAACTACGGACATAGTTTCTAAAGAAACATATGACTTTACTGATAGAGGAAACCGTAATATGACTTTAAGACCTGAAGGGACTGCAGGAGTAGTAAGAAGTTATATTGAAAATAAAATGTATGGAGAAGCAATTCAACCTATCAAAGTTTATTATAATGGTACAATGTATCGTTATGAAAGACCTCAATCAGGAAGAGATAGAGAACTTACTCAATTTGGAGTTGAAGTTTTAGGTAGTGATGATCCTATAGTTGATGCTGAAGTAATATCTTTAGCAGTAAATATTTTCAAAATGTTAGGATTAAAAGGAATTAAAGTAAATATAAATACCCTTGGAGACAGAGAATCTCGAGATAAATATCGTGAAACTTTAGTAGAATATTTTAAACCTCATATTAATGAATTATGTGAAGATTGCAAAAAACGTTTAGAAAAGAATCCTTTAAGGATTTTAGATTGCAAAGTGGATAAAGATTTAGATGTTATGAAAAAAGCCCCTAAAACTATCGATTATTTAAATAAAGAAAGTTTAGAACGTTTTAACCAAGTAAAAATGTATTTAGATACTTTAGAAATAGAGTATGAAGTTAATACAAATATTGTTAGAGGTCTTGATTATTATAATCATACAGTATTTGAAATTGAAGCAAAAATAGAAGGTTTTGGCTCTAATAATGTTCTTGCTGCTGGTGGTAGATATAATGGTTTAGTAAGCAATCTTGGTGGTCCAGCTACATGTGGAGTAGGGTTTGCGTGTGGAATTGGTCGTTTAATACTTGCCTTAGATAAAGAAGAAATTATTTTACCAATTAGTAACAAAATAGATGCTTTTATCATGTATGTAAATGATGAAGAAAAAAAGGAAGCTATAAAATTATGCCAAGAATTACGTATGAATGGATTTAAAGTTGACACCGAATATACAAATAGAAGCTTGAAAGGTCAATTTAAACAAGCTGATAGACTAAACAGCAAACTTTTCATTATTTTAAATAGCGAAGATTTAAAAAATAATCAAGTAAAAATTAAAAATAATGCAACTAAAACTGAAGAAATAATAGATTTAAATTATTTAATATATTACTTAGATGAACAGTTATCTGATTTTGAATATGATTTCGAAGAAGAACATGATTATTGTTTGGAAGGTAATTGTCATTGTCATGATGAGGAGGAGTAACCTGATGAAAAAATATAATAATGGAAATTTTAATTTATCTAATTTAGGACAATTTGTAACTTTATACGGTTGGGTTGCTAAAAAACGTGATTTAGGTGGACTAATTTTTATCGATTTAAGAGATAGAAGTGGAATAATTCAAATTGTTATAAATCCCGAAAATGACGTTTATAATAAAGCATTAGAAATCAAAAACGAATATGTATTAAAAGTAGAAGGAAAAATAGTCGAACGTCAAAGTAAAAATATGGATATCCCAACAGGAGAGATTGAAGTTGAAGTTAGTGATATAGAAATATTAAATACTTCAGAACCACTACCTATTGAAATAAGTGGAGAAACTTTATCTTTAGAAGATACTAGGTTAAAATATCGTTATCTAGATCTTAGAAGACCTGAATTAAAGAAAAATTTTAGTATTAGACATGCTATTACAAAAAGTGTTAGAAATTATTTAGAAGAAAATGATTTTATTGAAATTGAAACTCCTATTTTGAACAAATCTACTCCTGAGGGTGCGAGAGATTATTTAGTGCCTTCTAGGGTAAATAAAGGAAGTTTTTATGCTTTGCCTCAATCACCACAAATATTTAAACAACTTTTAATGGTTTCGGGTTTTGAACGTTATTATCAAATTGCACGTTGTTTTAGAGACGAAGATTTAAGAGCTGATAGACAACCTGAATTTACACAGATAGATATGGAAATGAGCTTTGCAGATGAAGAAGATATTTTTACACTTTGTGAAGGAATGTTTAAAAAAGTTATGCTAGATGTAAAAAATATTGATATTTCAACTCCTTTTCCAAGGCTTAAATATGATGATTCTATGAAAATGTATGGCACTGATAAACCTGATACACGCTTTGAATTACTATTAAATGATATAACACAAGTATTTAATAATACTGAATTTACAATTTTTAAAAATACCATTCAAAATAAGGGAATAATTAATTGCTTAGTAATTAAAAATAGTGCGGATAAATATTCTAGAAAAAATATCGATGAATTAACTGAATTTGTTAAAAAATACGATGCTAAAGGTTTAGCATGGTTAAAATATATAGATGATAATTTTAATGGTGGAATTGCAAAAAATCTAAATGATGTAGAAACTAGCGAGTTAAAAAATAAACTAAATTTAGAAAACAACGATTTAATATTAATAGTTGCAGATAAACCTAAAATTGTATATCAATCATTAGGGGCTTTAAGGAATAAATTAGGTAAAGATTTAGATTTAATTGACAAGTCAAAATATAATTTTCTATGGATTACTGATTTTCCAATGTTCGAATATTCTGAAATAGAAAAAAGATATATGTCTGCTCATCATCCTTTTACAATGCCCAAAAATATTGATAAACTTAATGATCCGGAAAATTGTTATGCAAGAGCATACGATTCAGTCTTAAATGGTTATGAGCTAGCAAGTGGCAGCGTGAGAATTCATGATAGAAAAATTCAAACTAAAGTTTTTGAGGCTTTAAAAATTAGTGATGAAGAAGCCAAAACAAAATTTGGATTTTTATTAGAAGCATTCAAATATGGTGCCCCACCACATATAGGTATTGCTTTTGGATTAGAAAGACTTACAATGATTTTAGCTGATACTGATAATATTCGTGATGTTGTAGCATTCCCTAAAACTGCCTCTGCATCATGTCTCATGTCTGAAGCACCAAGTGAAGTGGACAAAAAACAATTAGATGAACTTGGTATAAAAATCATATAATATAAATTTTGGGGGTAATCATATGGATTATGGGATAATTTTTAAGAAGGTACTTTTATCTGAGAATTTGTTTATATTTATACCTATACATATTACAAAAGGTACATATATAAATGGTGAATTTTGTGATGAAATAAATAAAGTTTATTGTGACATTGATGATATAATTTTTGATGATGAAAATAATGAATATTATATAAGCTCAGTAATTTCATACGAAGAATTACAAGAGAAATACAAAAATGATTCAGAAGAAATTTTAAAATTAAATTACTTTAAAGAGTTTAAAGACTCTATCATAGTAGCTTGTTTTAATGAAAATGATGAATTAATTCAAAAAAAGGTAAATATAAAGGATCTTATAAATAATAAAAATACAGAGGAAGAAATTTATCAAAATGAAGATATTTATCAAGATGAAATAAGTATATATTTTGACTTGTATTCAATGAAACAGTTATTGTCATATGATGGGGATAATATTAAAAATATTTTAAGAGGATTAGTTGAATATGCAAATCCTTATGAAATTGATTACAGTATAAAAGTAAATCTAAATATTGACAATATATATAAAATTTTGATTACCAAAATCAAAAATAAAGAGAGTCTAATACCTGATGAGGAAAAATACAACTTAAATTTTAGTGATATTAAAAAAATTAATGAAATCTTTAATATAGAAAAATCAATATTTAAATTATATAGTAATCTATTTAACATAGAACAAAAAAAAGGTACAAAAAATAAAGATTATGAAAAGAATTTAGATTATCTAAACATAGCAGTTGATACAGAAAAGAAAGTATATAAAAAATTAAACTTAACTTTTGAGAAAGCATTATCTATTTTAGAGTATATTATAAATATCAGGAATAAAGAAAAAGAATATTTTAAGGATGAAATTGATTCAACATTTTCTACACCACAAAATTTATGTATCAATAGATTTATACGTTATTTAAAATACTACATATTAGAACAATATGATATTTTTGAAAATAAAATAAATGAAAAACTTTATAATTTATTAATTGATTTATTAGGAAATGATATTTATCAATATAGTGATGCTGAAATATTAAAATATTTTAGAATAAATCAATTCCTTGAAAACCAAATTTTATATACACTTTTGAATAAAATCGCTGATCGTGAAGATATAGCTTATTCTAGATTAAAATATGTTATTTCTTTTCTAAATGAAGATTGTGAATATAATATGATGATTAAAAGACCTAATTGTAATATCGTTGGTCTTGAAATATATGGATATAATGAAATAGCTGTCAACGAAGTAAAAAATATTTCTTGTGAAAATATTATAATGAGAGAATTTTTAAAATTATTAAATATAAATAGTGAACATTATGAAAATAATTCTCTTGAAATACTAGAAGATATGATACAAGAAAAAATAAATATTATTATGGATATGATAAGTAATGAAAAACAAAATGAAATAAAAGAAAAAATAGAAATATATATTATAAATAATCTTGATAAAAAAGGAAAAAAGCATATTTGTAGTAAAAAAATAATGAAAAATACATTTGGAAAAAGCAAACAATTTAAAAAGTAGGGGAATAGTGGTTATTATGAAAAAAGAACCTTTGTTTGGAATACTCTTAGAAAGAGAAATGTATGATAAATATAATATTTTTAAATTTCATGATATTATAAAAGTATATAAAACTAAAGATGACAGATTTATTGATGATTCTGGAAATAGGTTTTATTCTTATGAAGATTCAGCAGTCATTAATAAACAAGAAAAATTTTTTATCGGTGAAACTATAAATTTAGATATGGTAGAAAATCAATATAATAACGATGTAAAAATTTTCAAAGAAAAAGCAAAAGAATATTTTAAAAATATTATTTACTTTGGAATCTATAATGATACTGAAAAAAATATGGATATTGCTTATATAGATTTAGATGAAATGTATAAAACGAAGAAGAAAAAATCTGATATCCTAGATTCAAGAAAGTTATATGTAGGAATTTCTTTGGCAGATCTAGAAATTTTAATAAAAAAATGTGAAGAAAAAAAATATTTTGATATATCTCATATACTTAAGGGTATAAGAGATGATTATCATGATAAACTTTTTGAAGAATTATCACCATATCAAAAAGTATTTCGTAATTATGACTTACCCCAATAAAATTATAAAAAGTAACTATTTTATAAGCTTAAATAGTTACTTTTTATAATTAATAAAATTTTATATCATTCGCATTTTATCTTGATCCTTGAATGGATCATTATTATCAATTTTATCTACAAATAATATTCCTTTCAAATGGTCATATTCGTGTTGAAATGCGATTGCTAATTCCTCTCTACCACGTACTTTTATTTTATTTCCATTTTCATCAAAGGCTTCCAATGTAACTCTGGCATAACGTGGAACAATTCCTTCTACTTCACGATTGACACTTAAACATCCTTCACCTGTAGAAGCATATATAAGTTCTTCAGAATGACTTATAATTTTAGGATTTATAATTACATAATTATCAAAAACACCTTCTTCAACTTCATGAACTACAACAAAGAAGTTTTTATTTATACCAACTTGAGGTGCGGCAAGTCCCATACCTGGTCTCAAATCATATTTTATTGATAATTCTTCAATTTGGCTCTTAGTTAGATGATCTATCATATGCTGTATCATCTTTTTTTCATCTTTTGTTAGAGGAAAAATAACATCTTCGTTTTTCTTTCTTAAAATTGGATCTTTTTCATCCAAAATTTTTACAGGTTTAAACATATATATCACCTCTGTTTCATTAGTATTTTATCATATAATCGCTTTAAAATCAAAAAAGGGAAGTTAGACTTCCCGATTTTTAACAATTTACAATTCTAGCACCAATTACAATTACTAGTAATATGAATAGTACTAAGATTATAGCAGCACCATATCCGAATCCACCATATCCATATCCTCCACCATTATTGCAGCATACTGGTTGGCAGCATCCATAGCTAGGGTATCCACCGTATCCGTATCCGCCTTGGTATCCGTAATAATACATATTTAACCCTCCTTTGTTTTTCTAATATAATTTATTACAAACTAGTCAAATGTGTGCTAGCATTAGTCTAATTTATAAAAATATAATTACAAAACTAAAAATATATGGTAATATATTATATAGGATATAATTAAAGGATGTGATAGAGCATGAAGAAAGTATTATCGAAACTTGATAAGCCACTACTTTTAATAATGCTTATATTTTTTGTATTTGGACTTATCATGATTTTTAGTGCATCCACAATTGTATCTGTAGTAGGCTTTAATAGGGCTCCATATTCTTTTTTTATAAAACAAGCTTTGTTTTTGTTTGTAGGACTCATAGCCTTTTTTATAATTCTTTTTATTCCAACGAAAAAGTATAGCGCCATCTCTAAAATATTAATAATTATTGTCATTCTTGCTTTAGCTGGACTTATTGTATATGGAGAACTTACTAATCATGCAAAAAGCTGGTATTATATTGGACCATTTTCAATTCAACCAAGTGAATTTGCTAAAACAATATTAATAATGTATTTAGGTAGTTATTATTATAAACATAGAAAAGAATTAAACAATCAATGGATTATATTAAAACCTTTATTTTTAGCATTTGTAATATTTGCTTTAGTGTTTTTACAACCCGACTTAGGAACAGGTATTATAATTGCTTTAATATGCATTTTTATATTTTTTGCACTTCCTATGGAGAAATCTTTTAAAAAAAATATGTTTATGCTTTTATTAGTAATCATATCTGCAGTTGCACTATTTCTCGTATTTGGCGGTGAAAAAATCTTAACATCTACTCAATTAAAGAGATTTGAATATAAAGAACCATGTAAAAGATATACTGAAGAAACTGGATACCAGGTTTGTAATGGATACATCGCAATTAATTCTGGAGGATTATTTGGAGTTGGACTAGGCAATAGTACTCAAAAATATTTATATCTACCTGAAGCACATACAGATTTCATTTTTCCAATTGTTATTGAAGAATTAGGTGTAATTACAGGTGTATTAGTAATTTTAGGTTATATATTTATTTTATATAGAATTTTAAAAATCGCTAGAAAAAGTAATAATTTAGGTAATTCAATAATGGCATATGGTGTTGCAGCATATTTGTTCTCTCATATTGCAATAAATTTAATTGGAATTTTAGGTATAGGTCCAATGACAGGAGTACCACTTCCATTCTTATCTTATGGAGGAAGTTTTGCTTTAAATCTTATGATAGCCTTTGGTATTGTACAAAGAATAGAAGTAGAAAATAAAATGACAAATAAAAAATAATCGAGAAAACCTCGATTATTTTTACATGTTTTTTAATTTATCATATATATCTTTTAAAACTCTCTCATATTTATTATCTTGAGCAATATAATATTCTTTCCCTATTAATTTATCAGGCATATATTGTTGTTTTACATAATGATTAGGATAATCATGAGGATATTTATAATCTTTTGAGTTAGTTTTAATATTATTAGGAACGTTAGATGTATTTCCACTTCTAATATCATTTAATGCTTTATCTATTGCTAAATATGCTGAATTACTTTTAGGGGATAAAGCAAGCTCAATTACAATATTACTTAAGGGTATTCTTGCTTCTGGTAGTCCTAATCTTTCTACACTATTTATTACTGCATCTATTTTAGGACCGACCGAAGGATTTGCAAGACCAATGTCTTCATATGCTATAACATTTAATCTTCTACAAATAGAATCTAAATCACCAGCTTCTATTAGTCGAGCTAAATAATGCAAACTAGCATTAACATCACTGCCTCTTATAGACTTTTGTAATGCACTTAAAACATCATAATGTCCATCTTCGCTATTATCATGAAAAAATATCGGTTTTGAATTTATATTTTTTAGATAATCAACCGTTATTTTTTTATCATTTGAAGTATAATAAGCCATCTCTAAAAGACTATATGCATATCGTAAATCTCCACTAGAAAGATTCATAATATATTTAATAGCATCTTCATCAATTTCTATTCCATCTAAAAATTCACTTTTAACGGCTTTATGTAGAGCATAGATTATGTCTTCATCAGTATGTTCTTTTAATTCAAAGATATGACATCTACTACGAATAGCAGGGTTAATTTTATGATATGGATTAGATGTTGTCATTCCAATTAAAGTTATAAGACCAGATTCCAAATGTGGAAGTAAAATATCTTGCTTATCTTTATTTAATCTATGAATTTCATCTAGTATTAAAAGTAAACCACCATACATTTTTGCTTCTTCAATTGCAATATCAAAGTCTTTTTTAGTATTGATTACTGCATTTAAAACCTTATGTTTCATATCAATTTCATTTGCGATAGCTAAAGCTATTGTAGTCTTGCCGATTCCAGGTTTGCCATATAAAATCATCGACATAACTTTGCCATTCTTAATAAGATTAGTTAAAATTTTTCCTTCTCCAATAAGGTGCCTTTGTCCAATAACATCACATAATTTTTTTGGTCTAAGTTTAATGGCTAGATTATCCATATTATCACCTCTTATTTATATATTTTAACATATCTTTATATTTTTGATTTATGAATTTTATTATTTGACAATGACTTATTAATATATTATACTTTTTATATAGTAGTAAGAATATGTGAGGGATTGTAATGGAAGAACAAAAAACACACTATGAATTGACTTTAAAAGGGAAAATCATATTAGTTAGTGCTGCACTATTATTAATTATTATAATTATTTATTTAATAGTACCTAAAGGAAAAGATATAGAAAGCATTTCTTTAGATATTGTAGATAAAAATCAAGGTAGTATTATTTATGATCCAGTAAATGGAAATAAAGTTCGTTTAGAAATAGCAAAAAAAATTCAACTTTCTACAACTATTTACCCAGAAAATCATAAAAAACAAGAAATAGAATATATAGTTGAAGATGAAAATATAGCTTATATTAATAGTAAGAATATGTTAGTTGGAAAAAAAGCAGGTAATACTCGGGTATACGCTAGAGTAAAAGATGATAAAAATATAAAATCAAATTATATAGATGTAGAAATTATATATTAGAGGTGAGAAAATGAAAAAGATATATAAAATTAGTAAAAAAATTCCTAGAATATTATTATGTTTAACAATCGTTTTCAGTAATTTTTTCATTTTTAATAATATAAAAATATATGCTGCTTCGACAACTGAAAATACGTTTTATAATAAAGTAAAAGCTAATGACAATATTACATTAGATAAAGACTATGTAGTTGATTTTTCATCGGTAAATTATTTAATGAATTTTAGTGGAATTTTAAATGGTAATGGGCATACAATTACTATAAAAGGTGGACTTAATCTATCAAAGAAAAATATAGGACTTTTTCAAACATTGTCAGGTGCGACAATAGAAAACCTTAATATTATTATAGAAGGAACATTATTTGGAGATGAATATATAGGTGGACTAGCTGGACATATTCAAAATTCTACTATACGTAATGTTACTGTACAAGGAAATTTATCAGGTTCATATTATGTAGGTGGTATTGCGGGAAGTATTAAGGAATCAAGTCTCGAAAGCGTTACTTTTGATGGGAATATAAATCAAGTTCTTGGAAATACTTATTCTTTTGCATATATAGGTGGTATAGCTGGATATGTTGAAAACACTACAATAAAAAAAGCTAGTAATAATGGCAGTATAACTTCTTCAGGATTTGACGTAGGTGGTATAGTAGGACATGCCAAAAATTCAAGTATATTTGAGGGAACGAATAAAGGAGAGGTAACAGGATCAACATATGTAGGTGGTATTATTGGTTATGCAATTGATTCAAATGTATATGGAGAAACAGAATCTACTATAAATGAGGGCACAATTAATTCAAAAATAACTTATGCAGGAGGTATTGTAGGCAGAAGTGATAGAGGAGAAATAATTGATGTTCAAAATAATGGAAACATAAATGGATGTACTGAAGGAAGAAATATAAAATATGATTTGTGTTGGACAGGAGGAATTGTAGGTTCATCATTTGGTGCTGATATTTCAAATGCTCATAATACTGCTGATATCACAGCTAATGGTAATAGAGTAGGAGGTATTGCAGGACAAGTATCAGATCAAACTAAAATAAATTATTCGACAAATAAAGGAAAAATAACAGGAGATAATTGGAGTAGTTTAGGAGGAATTGTTGGATACGCAGCAAACAAAAGTGAGTTAAATAATTTAGAAAATTCAGGAGATGTTACAGGAAAAAAAGAACTTGGTGGTATAGCTGGATATGCGACTGAAAATAGTTGGATAAATGTTGCTACTAACAATGGTAAAATAGTATCTGTAAATGTGGATGATGAAAACCGAAGTTATGTAGGGGGTATTTTAGGATATGGAGATCCTGTTGATGTCAAAAATGCTGCTAATAATGCCGATATAACAGGAAAAGGTAGCTATGTTGGTGGCATTGTAGGAGGAATGAATAGTGAAGGTAAAAACGAATCTGTAATTGATAATGTATCTAATAAAGGAGTAATATATTCTGAAGCAGATAATGACGAGAATGGTATATTCTCTGGGGGAATAATAAGTTCTATATGGAATACAACTATAAATAATGCAAAAAATTATGGTCGTGTAGAAGGAAAAGGTAGTGTAGGAGGAATCGTGTCTTATGCTAAAAATTCCGAAATTGAAAATGTATATAATGCTACTGTTGATGAAGGAATAATCTTAAAAGAAAGTGCATATAAAGAAAGCTCAGCTGGAGGCATTGTAGCAAGTGCTATAGATACTTCTATTAAAAATGCAGTTAATATAGGAAGAATTTCAGCTGATTCTGGATCTGCATATGGAATTGGTGGAATTGTAGGTTATGCATTCGGTGAAAAGGAAATGACTTTTGAAAATCTACAAAACGAAAACTTAGTTACATCTGGAGAAAATAGTGATGGAAGAAGCTATGTAGGTGGAATTGTTGGAAATATAGATAATAAAATCGTTATTAAGAACTCTTATAACAAAGGAGAAATAAATGGTGATGGAACACATACAGGAGGTATAGTAGGAAGAATTGTAAATAATTCTACAATTCATAATGCAACAAATGAGGGTAAAATAAAAGGAGCTTCTTATACAGGAGGAATTGCAGGTGCTGGTAAAGGTTCTACAATTAAAAATTCAATTAATAAAGCTTCAGTTTCAGGAAATACAAATGTTGGGGGTATAGCTGGATATATAGAAGGCTCTACATCTGAATCTGTACTTAATGTAACTGAAGAAATAAGTGGCAGTGATAATTCAGGATTATTATTTGGTGGTACTGAAGGTCTTACAATTTATAAAGGTGCATATACTCTAAAAGAAAATGAAAATAACAAAGGGTACGGAAGTGGAGAACCTAAAATTGTTACACCAGGTAGAATACAAGGATATAAGGCTACTGAATTAAAAGAAGAAAAAGTAAAAAATGAGGACACTAACAATGAAGAAAAAGAAACATATGAAGGTTTTGACTTCAAAGAGATATGGTATATGAATGAAAATTATGCGGATTTGTCTTATGCTAAAGATTTAAAATTTGAATTTATTAATGATGATGAGAATGCCAAAAAATCCTATGAAGAAGCAAAAGATAAAGTTTCAAGTGGTAGTGTAGGTGGATCTTCTAATAATGGGAACACTTCTTCTGGAGGATCGTCAAATAATGCAGGTGGAAGTACTTCTTCAGGAAACACAGGATCAACTTCAGGAGGAACAACAAATGGAAGTACCTCTAATAATACTGATTCAAAAGAAAATGAAGATACTAAAACAGAAAAAAAAGATGAAATTGTTAAAGTTAAAATGCAATTTAATGGAGAAGAACTTAATATAGATAATTATTTATATAATGATGGTAGAACATTTGTAGATATAAATACATTTTGTTCAAAAACAGGTACATGTTCTTCAAAATTAATAAATGGAACATATGAAATAACTAAAAATGAAAAATTATTAAACCAAGAAAATGGAGAATATACTTATTTGGTTGAGCATAAAGCAAACTCAAAAAACTATAAATCTTCGATTATTATTGGAGGAAGAAAAATAGTAGATGACGAAAATACTCAAACTGCAACTGATGTTGAATCTTGCCCAGCAGATGGAAGCATCGAATGTGACAGAACTAAATTTTTTGTCCCAATAAGATTTTTAGCTCAAGCTTTAGGTTATAAAGTTGAATGGGACGGAGATAATGAAGTTGTAAAAATTGACAGTACTTTTGAAGAAGATTTTAATGAAAAATATGAAACATCTATTGTAGAAGGAAAATGTGAATCTAATATAAAAGATTGTACTGTTTTAGAAAAAGATTCTAACAATACATATCTTGTGGAAGAAGACAAAGAATATTATATTTGTGTATCAGAAAAAGAAAGTGGAGATATTAAAACATTTTCTAAATACTTTAGTTTCTATGATGAAGTAGAACAAGAAGGCGAAAGTGAGCCATACATTTATACTGTTAAACCTTTTCAAATAAGTGCAAATAAATTGTTAATAAATAATTCTAATAATAGTAATACAAATAATGATTCAGAAGCTTTAAATGAAGATTCAGATGATGATAAAATAAACAATGATACTACTGATGAAGCTGAAAACAGTAATAACAAAATTGATGAAAGTGAAAATATTAAAATAGATGATACAAATGAAAATGATGAATCACAAAGTTTAACAGAAAATTCAATTAATATTGCGCAAATTATTATTTATAGAATTGATGAAAGTGATGAAGACTATAAAACTGAAAATTATAATTCGGGATCCTATCCATTTGTAATTAATTCTAAATTTGCTTTAAAAAATTACGAATAATAAAATCGTAATTTTTTTAGATATATAATTTGACAAATATCATATAATAAGTGTATAATTTATTTCTAAATGAGGTGTAATTATGCAATTTTTACGTAATTATGATAAGTATTATATCGGAACTATTATAACTAGAAAACAAAACGATTATGGTGAAGATATGACTACAAGTCTATTGTTATTAAAGGAAGTAGTAAATTATAAATCATTTATAAAAATAGACGAACCAGTTTTTGTTTATAAAGATGTTATAACTAATAAAATATATGAAATGTCAGATTTTAATGAAATCTTACCCTATTCAAAGTTAGATAGTAAAAAAGCTAAAAGTTTATTAACTTTGTACATTGAAGAAATGGAAAATACCAAAAAAACAGATAAAACGATTAAAACATTAAAAAAAGTATCTCATGAAACGAGGAGATAAAATGATAGATATTAAATTGTTAAATACAAATGTAAAAGATAAAATAAAATTTAGCGAAAAAATTGTATATAATAATGAATATTTAAAAAATTCTAATATTTTATCAATTACTCCAATTGAAGTTAAAGGAGAGGTAACAAAAAATGCGCTGAACCAGCTTCATTTAGTTTTTAGCGCAAATGGGTTAATGAATTTACCTTGCTCTATTACATTAGAACCTGTAAAATATCCAATTAATCTTAATTTTGACGAAATAATAGATGAAAAAGATGAAAATAATTTAAAAAAAGATTCAAATACTCTTGAATTAAAAGAGTATTTATGGGAAAATATTGTAGTGGAGATTCCACTTCGTATTGTAAGTGAAAATGCTTATGATAAAGAGTATAAGGGAAATGGTTGGAAACTTATAACTGATGAAGATAAAAAACATAATGAAAATAAATCTTTTGAAGTTTTAAAACAACTACTAGATAAAGAATAGGAGGAATTATAATGGCAGTTCCATTTAGAAGAACAAGTAAAACTAAAAAAAGAATGAGAAGAAATGGTAATTATAAAGTTACTGCAAATAATACAGTAAAATGTCCAAATTGTGGTGAAGCAATTAAGCCACATAGAGTATGTCCAAATTGTGGAACATATAAAAAGGAAACTGTATTAGAAACAAAAGAAAGTGAATAGAAATTTCTTTTATAAATAATATATTTAATTAAAAAACTTATAGTGTCAGTAATTTAACTCTTGATACTATAAGTTTTTTAATATTTAGAAATTGACAAGTAACTTATTATAGAATATAATTTTAATTTGCTAAAGCGACATAATACACTCAAAAATTTTTATATAATTAATCGTATTGTAAAGAAGGTGATAAATATTGTATAATAAAAAAGAAAATAGTAATTCTAATGTATTGTATGCTTTAAAAAAATATTTTAAATATAGAAATTTACTTTTACAAAAGAAAAATCTTTCAAATAAAGAAGAAAGAGATCTTCAAATATTAAGTAAAATATTTGCAAATATTTTAAAAAAGGATGCTAATGTTAAAGAACCACTAATTACAAAAGATATTAAAACTTTAGAGACAGATTACTCATTTTTAATAAATCTTAAATCAAAAATTAAAAATCAAAACAGTTTGACACGAAAAATATATAATGATTCTATAATAAATTCGGTTTCTCCAGAAATTGCATCTACAAGTATATATGATACTTTACGATATACACTAATAATTTCTGAAAATAAATATGTTGAGTACGTACAAAATAGTTTAGATAAGTTATTAAATAATGGATATGAAATAATACCTGGAAAATTTAAAAATAAATGGGGAAAAGAAACATATCAAGGTATAAATGTTGGTTTGGTTTCTCCATATAATACTAAATTAGAAATTCAATTTCATACTGAAAAATCATATTATGCAAAAGAAAATTTAAATCATTTTTTTTATAAAATATATAGAAATCCATTTATTTGCTCAGAATTAAAAAATGTAATAAAGAAGATTATGATTCAAACGCAATCAAAGGTATCTGTTCCTGAAAACGCAATTGGATATGAATATGATAATACTAAGAATAAAATTTATATAAATAAAAAATAAGAAAGTAGCGTGTAGTAAATGATATATACTAAAAAAACAAAAAAAGCAATGATAATTGCATATGAAAAGCATAAAAATCAAAAAGATAAATCAGGAATTCCATATATATTTCATCCAATTCACGTAGCAGAACAAATGGATGACGAGAAATCTACGATAGTTGCTTTGTTACATGATGTAATTGAAGATACAAATACAACATTTGATGAAATAGAAAATTTAGATTTTGAAAAAGAAATAATCGATGCCTTAAAATATTTAACACATGATAAGTCAAAAAATTATTTTGATTATATAAGAGAAGTTGCAAAAAATTCTTTGGCAACTAAAGTTAAAATTGCTGATTTGAAACACAATTTAGATACTACTAGATTAAATAAAATGTTTGATAAAGATAAAAAGAGAAATGAAAAATATAAAAAATGTTTAAAATATTTACAAGATTGTTATAAAAAAGATTAAAATATTAAATTATATTATTTATTATTTGAAAGAGTGAGATCTCATTCTTTTTTTCATTGTAAAAATAAAAGTACAAATCTTTAGGAACTTTCGTAAAGTATGCACGACTAAAAGGTTGTTGAAAACAAATTCTTGACTCGGGGGGGGGTCTATTATATACTAAAAATGGAAATAAGTGGAAAATATATAATGGAGGAGTAAGAAATGGAAAGTAATACAAATAAACTAAGTAAAAAACAAATAATAGTGATAGTCTCTTTATTAGTAGCAATATTAATAATAGGAACAACAATAGCGTATTTCATGAGTAGACAAACAGGTAATGAACAAACAATAACAAGTGGAAATCTAAGTATAACCTATACAAATGAAAATGCATTTAATTTGACTAGCATAATTCCTCTAGCAGAAGAAGATATAAAAAATAAGGCAGCAAAAATAGATTTTACTGTTACAAATAATGGCAATATGAAAACATATATACAAATAGATATAGTAGATATTCAATTAACAAAATTAAAGGACTATGATTTTAAATGGGCATTATATAATGAGGATACAAAAATTACAACAGGATCATTTATAAGTGAAGAGGACGGGATAATAACATTAATGGCAGGCGAAGAATTAGAAGCAGGTGCAAATAAAAATTATAGTGTATATGCATGGATAAATGAGACACCAGAAGATCAAGGAGATTTAATGGGAGGCATTTTTAAAGGAAAAATACAAGTAACTGGTTATGGCAAAAATAATACTTTGGCTAATGCAATATTAAATGGTGGTACGTCATATATTAATGAATATAATTGGTCAGATTGTGGACCAGATACAGAAGGTTTGTGGCCACCTGATGGTTACTGTAAAACGCTTACAAATGTTTCAATGGAATTGGATAAAACAATAAATACAACGCCAAACTTTAGTAGATTAAGTGAAGATAGAGGTTTATATGTTCAGAAAGATGACAGCGAAAAATCTAATTTCGGATTTCCAACATATTACTATAGAGGAGAAGTAATAAACAATTATGTAAATTTTGCAGGACAAATTTGGAGAATAGTAAGAATAAATGAGGATGGAAGTATTAGGATAATTACAGATGATAATAAATTAAATTTGACAAAAAATTTTCCCTCAAGCAAGGAATATGTAAAAAGTATAGCTGATGAAGTAACACCATGGTATGAAGCAAATATAACGGGAGAAAATGATAAAAAAGTACAAATAGGAGAATATTGCTCAGATATCTCAGGATTTTATATAGAAAAAGAAGAGAATCCAGATGGAAGCATTACTGAATATGAAAAATTAGATGATAATAAAAGTGCTGTAACAAGATTAGGTAATAACAATGCTACGTTTAGATGTCCTAAAGATGGAGAAGTAATAAATAAAAAAGCTCTAACAATAAGTGGAGATGAAGTATTTTATTCAGGTATAAACACTAGTGGATGTCAATTGAAAAATAATGTTTCATATTTGGAAGCTTCATTTGTAAATTCATATAAAGATGATTTCTTGACAACATATTTACTTCAACCTAGTATTCCGTTAGTATACTACAATGATGGAACAATTCAATATGGTATTGCTCTTTGTTACTCACCAGGATATCTGTATTATTCCCAAAGTGGAAATGGAATTCGCCCTGTAATAAACTTAAAACCAAATGTCACAATAAAAAGTGGTACAGGAATTAAAGATGATCCTTACATTATTGGATAGTGATTTAAAAGAATCATTATCCTTTTTATTTATATATTATTGCTAATAAAATTAATAATATTTATAAAATATTGAAAGTTATTATAAATTTTTCAATATTTTTAGCACTCATATATTGACAATGCTAATGCATAGTATTATAATGTAATTGTCACTCAGATATAGAGAGTGCTAGAGGTGATAAAATGATCGGTAGTAGAGAAGAGCAAGTTTTAAAATTAATTATTGAAGAGTATATTAAAACTGCAAAACCTGTTGGTTCATCTTCGATATGCGAAATTCTCGAATGTTCTAGTGCAACGATAAGAAATGAAATGGCAGAATTAGAAAAATTAGGATATTTAGAGAAAACTCATATATCTTCAGGTAGAGTACCTTCAGAAAAAGGGTATAGATATTATGTAGATAACTTGATGAAACCTAAAGATATGACAGGTGAAGATATGTTAAAACTCCAGACAATTTTCCATAATAATTCACTTCAAACAAGTGATGCAATTAATAAATGTTTGGAAATAATATCAGACATGACTAACTATACTTCTGTAATCTTAGGAAGTTCTTCAAGTGAAAATAAACTTAGACAAGTAGAAATTTTACCACTTGAAGATAATAATGTAGTTGCGATAGTAATTACTGATAAAGGTCATGTTGAACATAAAAACTTACTGATTAGCGAAAACATCTCTATTGAAGAAATTAAAACAACTACTGACTTGATCAACAAATTATTAGTAGGAACTCCAATAGATGAAGTGAGTGAGAAACTAGAATTTGAAATTAAACCAATAATAGGAAAATATGTTAAACAACATGAAGCTATATACAACGCTTTCTATAATGCATTTAGTGAGTTTGCTACTAAAAATAATATGCATTTCGTAGGAAAAACCAATATCTTAAAACAGCCTGAATTTAATAATGTTGATAAACTTAAGAAAATTATTGAAAAATTTGAAAACAAAGATATTATTAACAACATTAAAGAAGAAGATAATGGGATCAACGTATACATTGGTTCTGAAAATGATTTTGATGATGATGTCACAATCATTAAAACTAAATATGATATTGGTGGTGAAAATGGAACTATTGCGATAGTAGGTCCTAAAAGAATGGAATATGACAAAGTAGTTGCGTTATTAGAATATTTAAAATCTAATATCGATACATAAAACAGGAGGTGTCCAATGAAAAAGGAAAAAGAAAAGAAAGTCAAGAATAATGAAAAAGAAGTTTTAGAAAAAACAGATGAAATAAAAGAAGAAGTCAAAGATGTTAAACCTGAAGAAAAAGATCCAAAAGATGAAGAAATTTTAGATCTTAAAAACAAAGTTAGCGAACTAGAAGACAAATTAATTCGTAATAATGCAGAATTAATTAATTATCGAAAAAGAAAAGATGAAGAATTATCGAGATTATTAAATTATTCAAATGAAGACATTGCTTTAGAATTGTTACCTATTGTAGACAATTTTGAAAGAGCAATAAATATGGATGATGATAATCTTGAAGATGAAGTTAGTAAATTTTTAGAAGGATTTAAAATTATTTACAAGGGATTAGTTGATACCTTAAATAAATTTGAAATAAAAGAAATTAATCCACTTGGTGAAGAATTTGATCCAAATTATCATATGGCTGTTATGACTGATAGTATAGAAGATAAAGATGATAATATTGTACTAGAAGTTATGCAAAAAGGATATATGTTAAAAGATAAAGTTATTAGACCAGCAATGGTTAAAGTTAATAAAAATTAAATTAAGGAAAGGTGATAAATTATGAGTAAAATTATAGGTATAGACTTAGGTACAACAAATAGTTGTGTTGCAGTACTTGAAGGTGGTGAACCTAAAGTAATTGCTAACAAAGAAGGAAATAGAACTACTCCATCAGTAGTATCATTTAAAAAAGGTGAAATAATGGTTGGTGATGTTGCCAAAAGACAAATGGTAACAAACAAAGATACTGTATATTCGGTAAAAAGATATATGGGTACTGATAAGAAAATAAAAGCAAATGGTAAAGAATATACTCCACAAGAAATTTCAGCAATGATTTTATCTAATTTAAAAGAATCTGCTGAAAGCTATTTAGGAGAAAAAGTTACAAAAGCTGTTATTACAGTTCCAGCATACTTTGACGATTCTCAAAGACAAGCAACTAAAGATGCTGGTAAAATTGCAGGGCTTGAAGTTGAACGTATTATAAACGAACCAACTGCGGCTGCACTTGCATATGGTCTTGATAAACAAGAAGATGCACATACAATCTTAGTATATGACCTTGGTGGTGGTACATTTGACGTATCTATCATGGAATTAGGTGATGGTGTATTTGAAGTACTATCAACTAGTGGTAACAATAAACTAGGTGGAGATGACTTTGACCAAAGAATTATTGATTACTTAGTAGAAGAATTCAAAAAAGAAAATGGAATAGATTTATCTAAAGATAAAATGGCTATGCAACGTCTAAAAGATTCTGCTGAAAAAGCTAAAAAAGACTTATCGGGAGTAACTAATACTCAAATTAGTTTACCATTCATCTCTCAAGGAGAAGAAGGACCATTACACTTAGAAGTTAACTTAACACGTGCTAAATTCGAAGATTTAATTAGAGATTTAGTTGAATCAACATTAGAACCTGTAAGAAAAGCTTTAAAAGATGCTAAATTAAAATCTAGTGATATAGATAAAATTATCTTTGTAGGTGGTTCTACACGTATTCCAATGGTTCAAGAATTAATTAAAAAAGAATTAGGAAAAGAACCACATAAAGGTGTTAACCCTGATGAAGTTGTTGCTATGGGTGCAGCTATCCAAGGTGGTGTTTTAACGGGTGAAGTTAATGATATTGTATTACTTGATGTTACACCATTATCACTTGGTATTGAAACATTAGGTGGAGTTATGACACCAATTATCGAAAGAAATACTACAATTCCAACATCTCGTAGCCAAGTATTTTCAACTGCTCAAGATAATCAACCAGCTGTAGATATTCATATCTTACAAGGTGAAAGACCAATGGCTGCAGATAATAAAACTTTAGGTAATTTCCAACTTACAAATATTCCAAAAGCACCTCGTGGAGTACCTCAAATTGAAGTTACATTTGACATAGATGCTAATGGTATCGTTAATGTTAAAGCTAAAGATTTAGGAACAAATAAAGAACAATCAATTACTATTACAGCATCAACTAATCTTTCTGATGAAGAAATCGATAGAATGATGAAAGAAGCTGAAGCTAATAAAGAAGCTGACCAAAAACGTAAAGAAGAAGCTGATCTTAAAAACGAAGCTGAACAAACAATTTTCATGACAGAAAAATCTATAAAAGATTTAGGAGACAAAGTTGATAAAAAAGATAAAAAAGAAGCTGAAAAATTGATTGATGAACTTAAAAAAGCTCTAGAAAAAAATGATATCGATGAAATCAAATCTACAAAAGAAAAATTAGATGAAAAAGCAATGGCTTTAGCAACTAAAGTATATGAAGAAGCTGCTAAAAAAGCTCAAGCTGAACAAGCTAACAATGATAAAAAAGATGAAAATAACGATTCAAATGATAAAGATGACAAAGACGATGCTATAGATGCAGAATATGAAGAAAAATAGTAAAAATTTATATTAATATCAAGCAATACATATATTGTATTGCTTTGGTATTATATATACAAAGTAATTATAACAACATACAGTAAGGAGGTAAGACCATGAACAAAAGAGATTACTATGAAGTTTTGGGTGTACCCAAAAATGCTACCGATAAAGAAATTAAAAGTGCTTTTAGACGTCTTGCTAAACAATATCATCCCGATGTAAATAAAGAGGTTGATGCTGAAGCTAAATTTAAAGAAATTCAAGAAGCATATGCTGTTTTGTCGGATGAAAATAGAAGAAAACAATATGATCAATTTGGCCATGCTGCATTCCAAAATGGAACTGCTGGTGGCGCACAAGGCGGTTTTGGAGGATTCGATTTTTCAGATTTTGACTTTGGTGATATCTTTAGTGATATCTTTGGTGGTGGTTTCGGTTTTGATTTTGGAGGATTTGGTTCTTCAAGAAAAAACAAAGCACAACGCGGTAAAGATAGAGTTATTGGTATGAAGTTAACCTTCGAAGAAGCAGTCTTTGGAACTAAAAAAGAACTTAAAATAGATTTAATGGACACTTGTGATGAGTGTCATGGTAAAGGTGGTTTCGGTGCTAAAACCTGTGATGAATGCCACGGTAGCGGAACCGTAACAAAAGAACAAAGAACGATACTTGGTGTATATGCGACTAAAACAACATGTTCTAAATGTGGTGGTAAAGGTGAAATATTTGAAACCACTTGCAGCAAATGTCGTGGAAGAGGTCAAATAAAACAACGTAAAACTCTTGAAGTTAAAATACCAGCAGGAGTAGATGAAGGTAATCAATTAAGATTAGCAGGCAAAGGTGAAGCGGGAATAAACGGCGGACCAAACGGAGATATATATATAGAATTTACTGTGGGAAATCATCCTTTATATGAAAGAGAAGATGATGATATTTATTTAGAATTACCAGTAACTATTACCGAAGCAATTTTAGGTACTAAAAAAGAAGTTCCTACATTATACGGAAATATAAATTTAGTAATACCTGCAGGTAGTCAAAACGGTGATAAACATAGATTAAAAGGTAAAGGTATTGAAAATGTCTCAAGTAGACGAAAAGGTGATATGTATATAACTCTAAAAATTGTAATGCCTGAAAAAATTTCACGTGAACAAAAGAAATTATTAGAACAACTTGCAAAAACAGATCTAGATAATAATTATGATATTAAAAAGTTTAATGATTATTTAAAGAAAAATAGATAAAATATGAATTTTTATAATTCATATTTTTTTGTGAATCTAATATAAATTAGTAAATATTTTACATTAATAAAAAAATAATATATAATTATATTGGTGATTAATTGGATGAAAAAATGTGCCATAATAGTAAATCCACATAGTGGTAAAGGTATTAAAAAGAAAATATTAGAAAAAGTTGAAGAAACCTTATTTGAAAATGGATATATACCTAAAGTATACATGACTAGATATCCAGGACATGCTAAAAATATTGTTTCAGGTATAGATTATGTAGATTTAGTAATATCATTTGGTGGAGATGGTACTTTTAATGAAGTAGTAAGTGGAAATTTCAAAAGAAAAGATAAGCTCGTTTTATCTCATATTCCTCTTGGGACTACTAATGATATTGGAAAAATGTTTGGATTAACCAAAAACCTTTTAAGTAATTTAAAGTTAATTTTAGAAGGACAAATTCGCGATATAGATATATGTGAAATTAATGGTCAACCTTTTGTTTACGTAGCAGGATTTGGCAAATTTTTAAATGTTCCTTATGAAACTCCAAGAGGTCTTAAAAAGAAAGTAGGTTACATTGCATACATTTTTAAAGGTATTAGAAATTTTTTTGATAGAACTAATTTAATAGAATTAGAGTATACCGTTGATGGTCAAACTAGGCCTGCATTATATTCATTTATGATAATTACCAATGCGACAGGAATTGCAGGTATTAATAATATATATGATAATGTAAAATTAGATGATGGAAAATTTGAAGTTTTGTGTTCTAATTTTACAAGTAAAAAAGATATTGTTAAAGGACTTTATTATTTAACACGTGGACAAATAAGTGGTTTTGAAACTTTTCAAGCTGATAATCTAAAAATTAAATTTCACGAAAACTTGAAAAAACCATGGTGTATAGATGGAGAAGAACTTAAACAAAGCAAAACTAGAGAATATAAAATTCAAATGTTAAAAGATATGAAAATGTTACTTCCTAAAGATACTCAAAAATTATTTATAAAAAAATAAATCGTATTTTTGACGATTTATTTTTTTATAGAAACAACATATGGAGAAATATTATTTTTATCATTATGAAATTCTTCTATAGTATAGTTTTTAAGAGAACTTAGAAATTTCTTAATTTCTATACTTTCTTTTTCTCCTTCTGGATGGCCAGGATATATAGTTAAAATAATTATTCCTTTATTATTTAATAACTCTAAACTTCCTTTAATAGCTTCTATAGTACTCTTATGATTTGTAGTTATATTTTTATCTCCCTTTGGTAAATATCCTAAATTAAACAATATTAAACTTATTTTACCTTTATAATCAGATAAAATATCTAAAATAAATTCATGAGATTTATTAAATAGTTTAAAATTTTTAATATTATTATCTTCGAGTAATTTTCTAGTATTATATATAGCTTTTTTTTGAATATCAAATCCATATACAAAACCTTTAGGAATCAATTTTGCTAGAAATAAAGTATCTTTACCATTGCCTGTAGTAGTATCCACTACAATATCATTAGAACTAATATTATTAATTATGAGTTGTCTTACTTTATTTAAAATGCTTGAGTTAAATCCTTGAAAAGTATTTCTTCTTTCAAGTTCTTTATCGATATCATTTAATACTCCAAATTTTTTTATTAACCATGCTGGTTCTACTAAATCATCACTTTTAGGATCTCCCGTAATTCTGTGTATAACAATGTCATCCCTTAAGATTTCTAGTTGATCACATACAATATCAACATATTCTTCCTTAGTTAAAACGTGAAATTTTTGTTTTTGATACATAGTTTCTAAAAGAGTATTTTTTAAAATATGAAGCATATGAATTTTAATACCATCTATATGTAGTTTATTTAAGTGTCTTACTGTTTCTAACATCATTTCTTTAGTTTCGTAAGGAAGTCCATTTATAATATGCACAACAACATTTATTTTTCTTTTCTTAAGCTTTTTTACCATTTCATCAAAGCATTCTAAAGTATGACATCTATTAATTAATTTTGAGGTTTTTTCATGTATAGTTTGAAGACCTAGTTCTATAGTTAAATATGTTTTTTGATTTAACTCTTCAAGATAATCTAAAACATCATCGCTAATCGCATCAGGTCTTGTAGAAATAGATAATCCGACAACATTAGGTAGTTTTAAAATTGTTTCATATTTTTCTTTTAAAACAGATATTGGAGCATAAGTATTAGTATTGGCTTGAAAATATCCAATATATTTACTATTAGGCCATTTACGTTCTAAAACTTTTTTAACTTCATTAAATTGAGTAACTAAATCCTTAAATTTATCTCCTGCGAACTCTCCACTACCTTCTTTAGAACAGTAAATACACCCTCCATATCCTACCGTACCATCTATATTAGGACACGTAAATCCTGCATTTAAACTTACTTTAAAAACTTTAGATTTAAATTTTTTTTGAAGTTCATAATTTAAAGTACGATATCTTTTGTTATCTAGAGTATATTTAAACAAATTCATATTATCACCAACCACCATATTATAGCACATTTCACACTTAAACAAAAAATTGTCTAATTTTGTCTCATAACAAATATACTTAATTAGGAAGTGATAGTATTGTTATTTAATTTATTAGTAGAATTTATTAAAGGGTGTATGTTCTTTACTGGGTCATACAGTAATAATGTATTTCCCGATCCATTAAGTAAAGAAGAGGAAATAGAATGTATTAAAAAAGCTCAAATGGGAGATAAAGATGCTCGTAATAAGTTAATTGAACATAACTTAAGATTAGTTGCTCATATAGTTAAAAAGTTTGAAAATAAGAACAATGATAATGATGATTTAATCAGTATAGGTACAATAGGACTAATAAAAGGTGTAGATACTTTCAAAGATAAACATGGTACAAGAATAACAACATATTGTGCGAGATGTATCGAAAATGAAATTTTAATGTATTTTAGATCTAATAAGAAAAACGATAAAAATATAAGTATCAATGAAAGTATAGGATTTGATAAAGATGGAAATGAAATAACTTTTATTGATATTTTAAAAACTCCTAATCCTGATTTTGTAGAAGATATTTTTGTTAAAGACAACATAGATTTATTAAAAAAATATATAAATGTGCTTACAAGTAGAGAAAAAATAATAATTGCGAAACGTTATGGGCTTTTTGGTAGTGATGAAATGACTCAAAAAGAAATTGCGAAAGAATTAAAAATATCTAGAAGTTACGTTTCGAGAATTGAAAAACGAGCTCTTACTAAAATGTTAAGAGAATTTATTAAAAATAAAACCATAGAATAAAGATAAGAATTACTTATCTTTTTATTTTAATAAATATGCTTGTAATTATCGTATAAATTTCAACTCAAAAAAATTCATTTTTCTAAAAGTAGAAAAAAACTATATTGAAATAATAAATAAAATGTAATATACTATAAATAAAGATAGAATGGGTGAAATTAAATGAAACCAAAATTAAACAAAAAAGGCTTTACACTTGTAGAATTGTTGGCGGTAATTGCAATTTTAATGATATTGGTAGGTATTGCTTTTCCATCTATTTTGAATCTTAGTGCTAGAAGTACTGATAAAGTAACGGAAACTCAAAAAAATTCATTTTTCTAAAAGTAGAAAAAAACTATATTGAAATAATAAATAAAATGTAATATACTATAAA
>CALVYE010000010.1 GCA_944372025.1 uncultured Bacilli bacterium
GCTCTGATAGAAACGGTAGGGGTGCGGAGGATATAGTAATCAAAGTACCTCCAGGAACTACAGTAACAGATATTGGAACAGGACTAATTATTGCAGATTTAACTAAAAATGGAGAAGAAGCTATAATTGCTAAAGGTGGACGTGGTGGTAGAGGAAATAAAGCTTTTGCTACTCATGCTAATCCTGCACCTGAAATTAGTGAATATGGAGAACCTGGGGAAGAACGTGAAGTAAAGGTTGAACTTAAACTTTTGGCTGATGTTGGTTTAGTAGGAATGCCAAGTGTTGGTAAATCTACATTTTTATCTGTTATTTCGGCATCTAAGCCTAAAATAGCGGCATATCATTTTACTACTTTAAGCCCTAATTTAGGAGTTGTAAAAACTAAGGATGGTAGAAGTTTTGTTGTTGCAGATTTACCTGGTTTAATAGAAGGAGCGTCACTTGGAGAAGGTTTAGGTGATCAATTTTTAAAACATATTGAAAGAACACGTGTAATCGCACATATAATCGACATGAGTGGATTCGAAGGAAGAGATCCTTATGAAGATTATAAAATTATTAATAAAGAGTTAGAGGATTTTAATGAAAAAATAATAAAGAAACCAATGATTGTTATCGCAAACAAAATGGATATTAAGGGTGCGAAAGAAAATTTAATAGAGTTTAAGAAAAAAGTTTCAAATGTTGAAATTTTTGAAATGAGTGCGATAAATCATGAAGGAATAGATGAAGTTTTAATAAAGCTTGCTGATATGTTAGATACTATCGAAAAAGAGCCAATATATGATGAAAGTAAATTTGAAAGTCATGTATTATATAAATTTAAAAAAGAACAACCTTTTACAATAAGTCGTGATAATGATGGAACCTGGGTAATTCGTGGTGAAGAAATTGAAAAATTATTTAAAATGACTAAGTTTACAAGTGATGATAGTATTAAAAGATTTTCTAATAAACTTCGTAAAATGGGGATCGATGATAAACTATATGAAATGGGTGCGGTAGAAGGCGATAATGTTAGAATTATGGATTTTATTTTTGAATTGAAAGCATAAAAAAACACAGAAAAGTATCTTGCCTTTTCTGTGATTTTTATTAACATATATTATTACTATTTTATTAATCAAGAATTTCTATTTTTCCTTCTATAGTATGGGAAGGTAATTCTATTATTTTATATGCACTTTTACAAATAACAATTCTCCATGGTTTTAAATTAGAAATAGTTTTTAAAATTTTATTATCTTTATCTAGAAAAAGTACATCGATACTCTTTATCATAAAAAAAGTATGAATTGAATTACACCTTTCGAATAATAAATTTTTTATTTTTCTTCTAAACATATTTCCTAATAATCTATCTTTAAATTTTTTGCAATTTTCGAGATAATATGTAGTATCATTTATAATTATTTTCATAACTACCACCAAAATAATAATAACACATAATTTCATTAATTTTTTAAATATTTATTTCTTTACAAGAATAATAGATTAAATTATACTATTTATAGGTGGTAATATGAATAATAACTTTTTAATATATGGTGATGATAAATATTTAATTAAAACAAATATTGATAAGATACTTAAAAATAATAAGTTAGATAAAGATTCAATTATTAAATATAATATGGAAGAAAGTAGTATTGAAAATTTAATAAATGAACTTAATACCTATGATATGTTTCAAGATAAAAAAATTGTACTTTGTGATAATGCAATATTTTTATCAAGCGAAGCTAAAAAAGATAGTAACTATAATACTGATTTACTAATCGAATATTTAAAAAATCCTAATCCTAATTCTATACTTATTTTAACCTTAAACCAAAATATTGATGAGAGGAAAAAAATATGTAAAGAAATTAAAAAATTATGTACAATTATTATGTGTAACAAACTCAATGATTATCAACTTCAAGATTATGTAAAAAATAGTTGCTCAAAAAGAGGTTATAAGATTGATAACAAATGTATCGATAAATTTATTAAATATGTTGGTAATAATTTAATGAATATTAATAATGAATTAACAAAATTATTTTTATATAAAATGGAAGATAAAAATATATTGTTAGAAGATATAGAAAATGTAGTTTCAAAAAACGAACATAGTAATATATTTGATTTAATAGATAGTGTAGTAAATAATGATAAAAATAAAATTTTTGAAATATATGAAGACATTATGGAATATGAAAACGAAGAACCTACTAAAATAATTGTAATGCTTGCTAATCAGTTTAGACTAATTTTACAAGCTAAAATACTTTTAAAAGATGGATTAAATGAAAATGAAATTTCTAAAAAATTAGGTGTTCACCCATATAGAGTAAAACTTGCAATTCAAAAAGGTAAAAATATACCAAACGAAATATTGGAAAAATATTTGATTGATTTAGCTAATTTAGACATAGATATTAAATCTGGTAAAACAAATAAAAATATTGGATTAGAATTATTCTTTTTAAATATGTAAAATATACATAAAATTTGCGAAAAATGCAAAAAATAATAACATTCATAACAAGAGATATGCTATAATGAAATAATGCGTTTTTGCATTATAACAATAGAAAGGAAGTAATGATATGGAACAATGGAAAGATTTTAAAAAGGGTAATTGGTGTGATGAAATCAATGTAAGAGACTTCATTCAATGCAATTATAAATCTTATGATGGAAACGAAGAATTTTTATCTGATATTTCTCCTAAAACTAAAAAAGTATGGGATAAATGTTCAGAATTGCTAAAAGAAGAACTTAAAAAACATGTTCTTGATATAGATGTTGATCATATGTCTTCTATAGATGGTTTTGATGCTGGATATATAGATAAAGACAATGAAGTTATAGTTGGTCTTCAAACAGATGCACCTTTAAAAAGAATTGTAAATCCTTACGGTGGAATCCGTATGGTTTATAATGAATTAGATGCTTATGGTTATAAATTAAACAAAGATGTCGATAAATACTTTAATGAATTTAGAAAAACACATAATCAAGGTGTATTTGATGCATATACTGATGATATTAGAAAGGCGCGTCATGTAGGACTTTTAACTGGGTTACCTGATGCTTATGGACGTGGCAGAATCATTGGAGATTATAGACGTATCGCATTATATGGTATCGACCGTTTAATGGAGGCAAAAAAATACGAATGGGATAAAGTTTATAAAGGAAGAATGACTGATGATTTAATTCGTATTCGCGAAGAATTATCTATGCAATATCGTGCATTAGAAGCAATTAAAAGAATGGCAAGTAAATATGGATACGATATTTCTCGCCCTGCTAAAGATTCTAAAGAAGCTGTTCAATGGCTATATTTTGGTTATTTAGCTGCAATTAAAGAAAACAACGGAGCAGCTATGAGTCTTGGTAGAGTAGATGCTTTCTTAGATATATATTTTGAAAGAGATTTAAAAGAAGGAAAACTTACAGAAAATGATGTTCAAGAATTGATCGATCAATTTGTAATTAAATTAAGAATTGCTCGTCACTTAAGAACTCCTGAATACGATGAATTGTTTTCTGGAGATCCTACATGGGTAACATGTTCTATCGGTGGGATAAGTGAAGAAGGTAACTCTATGGTTACTAAAACTTCTTATAGATTACTACACACACTAACTAATCTTGATCCTGCACCAGAACCTAACATGACAGTATTATGGAGTACTAAATTGCCTAAATCATTTAAAGATTACTGTGCGATGATGAGTATAAAAACAGATGCAATTCAATATGAAAACGACGATATAATGCGCCCTGTATATGGAGATGATTATGCAATCGCTTGTTGTGTATCTGCCATGAGAGTTGGTCGCGATATGCAATTCTTTGGAGCACGTTGTAATTTAGCTAAAGCTTTATTATATTCAATCAATGGTGGTATTGATGAAATGAAAAAAGATAAAGTTATCGATGGCTTTGAAATCATGAAAGACGAAGTTTTAGATTATGAAAAAGTAAAAGCTTCATACTTTAAAATGTTAGAACGTGTTGCAGAAATTTATTCTGATGCTATGAACATAATTCACTATATGCATGATAAATATGCTTATGAAGCAGGACAAATGGCTTTACATGATACTGATGTACATAGATATATGGCATATGGTGTTGCAGGTCTTTCAGTTGCAACTGATTCATTATCTGCAATTAAATATGCAAAAGTTAAACCAATTAGAAACGAAGAAGGAATTGCTGTAGATTTTGAAATCGAAGGAGATTTCCCTAAATACGGTAACGATGATGATCGTGTAGATAATATTGCAAAAGAAATACTTGAAAAAATGTACAAAGAACTTTCAAGTCATAAGGCATATAGAGATGCAGAACCAACTATGTCAGTTTTAACAATTACTTCAAATGTAGTATATGGTTCTAAAACAGGTTCAACTCCTGATGGAAGAAAAGCAGGTGTACCTTTCGCACCAGGTGCAAACCCAATGCATGGAAGAGATGAAAATGGTGCCGTTGCATCTTTAAATTCAGTTGCTAAATTAGACTATGCTTGCTGTTGTAAAGATGGTATTTCAAATACTTTTACAATTGTACCTAACTCTTTAGGTAAAGATGATGAAGAAAGAGTTAAAAATTTAGTTAATTTAATGGATGGATATTTCTCACAAGGTGCTCATCATTTAAATGTTAATGTATTAAATCGTGAAACTTTAATTGATGCAATGGAAAATCCTGATAAATATCCATTACTTACAATTCGTGTTTCAGGTTATGCAGTAAGATTTAATAGATTAACTAGAAAACAACAAGAAGAAGTAATTTCAAGAACTTTCCATGAACGTATGTAATAATGGTAGGATACGTTAATAAAATAGAAAGCATGGGTCTTGTAGATGGTCCTGGAATACGTACTGTTATATTTATGCAAGGCTGTATGCTAAGGTGTATATTTTGTCATAATCCTGAATCTTGGAGTTTCAAAGGTGGAACAAAATATACACCTTTAGAATTAGTTAATAAAATAAGTAGATTCAAACCATATTATGGAGAAGATGGGGGAGTTACTTTTTCTGGAGGAGAACCTTTAGGGCAACCAGAATTTCTTTTAGAAACATGTAAATTATTAAAAAAAGAAAATATAAATATTTGTTTAGATACATCAGGTGTAGGTACTAAATATGAAGAATTACTAGATTATATCGATTTAATAATACTAGATATAAAGCATATAACACCCAAAGGATATGAAATGATTACGGGTGCTAAAATGGATAAATTTCAAAAATTTTTAGAAACTGTTCAAAGAAAAAACAAAAAATTATGGTTACGTCAAGTAATTATTCCAGGAATTAATGATACTAAAGAATATATTTTAGAACTTAAAGAATATATTTCTAAAATTAAAAACGTAGAAAAGGTTGAGTTACTTCCATACCACACTATGGGTATTGGGAAGTATAAAGATTTAAATATAAAATATAAACTTGATGGAGTACCACCTATGGATAATTTGAAATGTAAAGAATTAGAAAAAATATTGAATGATTAAGGTTCAATATTTTTTGTTTTACGTAAAACAGGCATTGTGTATAAGAAATAATGCATATGTAATCTAATAAACAAGATTTACAAATAACCTTAACTATTTTGTAGAATAGTTTAAATTTTTTTGTTATAATTGATATGAAGGTAGGAAGTAAATATGTATAATTTTTTATTATATTTTGCACTTTTTTTAATATATTCATTTTTAGGATGGGTAATTGAGGTTATTTGTTGTAGCAAAATTCAGAAAAAATTTGTAAATAGAGGCTTTTTAATTGGTCCCTATTGTCCTATCTATGGGACAGCCGCACTCATCATTATTTTATTATTAAAAAAATATGAAAACGATTTAGCTGCTTTATTTGTGATGTCTATTGTGGTCTGTTCAGTAATTGAATATGTGACAAGTTATATAATGGAAAAGTTATTTAAAACAAGATGGTGGAATTATTCAGATAAACCCTTTAATATTAACGGTAGAATATGCTTATCAAATTCTTTTCTATTCGGTTTTTTAGGGGTACTATTAGTATATTTTATAAATCCATTTACGTATTCGATAATAACTAAAATACCTAATATTTTATTTGTCATAATTTTTGGAGGTTTGTTTATATTATTTTGTGTTGATATTGGTATTTCATTTAGAATAATAAGTAAAATTAAATTTACTGCTGATGATATGAAAAAAGATAATACAGAAGAAATAACTAGAAAAGTTAAAAAGATTCTATCTAAACATTCAAGATTGCAAAGAAGACTTATTAATGCATTCCCCAATCTTGAACTAATTAGAAGAAAAATAGAAAATAAAAAAATTAAGAAGTAAGGAGTAGTTTATGTATCAGTTTTTATTAGTATTTTTATTGTTTTTAATATATTCGTTTTTAGGATGGTTAGTAGATATATGTGGTAATTATATTGATGTTAAAGAATTTAAAAATAGAGGCTTTTTAATTGGACCTTACTGTCCAATTTATGGAGTAGCTTCAATTTTTATGTTATATTTTTTAAGCAAGTATCAAAATGATATTATTGTATTATTTGTAATGTCAGTTTTAGTTTGTTCTGTCATTGAATATTTTACTAGTTACATAATGGAAAAATTATTCCATGCTAGATGGTGGGATTATTCAAAAATACCTTTCAATATAAATGGAAGAATATGTATTCCATATTCTATAATATTTGGCGTTTTATCTTTATTATTAGTAGAATTTATAAATCCTTTCGTAGTTAATATTTTAATTACAATACCTAAAATAGCTCTAATTACTGGAGGAATAATTTTATTTATATTATTTGCGGTAGATGTAATTGTGTCATTTAGCATAATAAATAAATTAAAAATTACAGCCGATAATATTAGAAAAGATAAAACTGAGGAAATAACTAAAAAAGTAAGAGAAGTTTTATCCAAAAAATCTATTTTATTTAGAAGACTACTTAATGCATTTCCTGATTTTGAAGCATTAGGAAAGAAAGTAAAAAGTATTTTTACAAAAGGATAATATTTTAAAATAAAATAATTAGTGTTATAATTTATATAGACAATACAAAAGAGGTGTAGAAATGGCAAAGAAAAAAACACGAAAAGATCCCGAAAAAGGTCATTTTAAATATAGTAGTGAACTTACAGGACTTATTATAATTTTAATTTCTATAATAGGTCTTGGTGGTTATGGAATAATTGGTGAAGTTATAAGAGGATTTGGATTATTTCTTGTTGGATCATGGTTCCAATTATTACTTGCATCATTATTTTTAGTTGGTGGATATATGACTTTAAAAAGAGAAATGCCTAATTTCTTTAGTATTAGAATGATAGGTTTATATTTAATATTTATCTCAATATTATTGTGGTCACATTTAAATTATGTATTGGAATTAGATATAAATGGGATGGAAATATTTAAAGCTACAATTGATAATTTTATGATTAGTCTAAAAGTTGTTTCAAATATAGATGGTGGGGGAATAATAGGTGCATTTTTTTCTTGGTCATTTGTTAAACTTTTAAGTGTTCAAGGTGCACAAATTGTATCTATCGCACTTATAATATTTGGTATAGTAATGTTATTTAATATTTCAATTGTTGATTCTATCAAATGGTTGGTTGACAAAATTAAGGGTTGGTTTAAAAAGGATAAGAAAGATAAAGTTAAAGAAGCTGAAGATAACTATGAGAAAGACAACAAAGTTGTCGTATCTAGTGTCGATGATTTAATTCACGTTACGGATGCTTCAAAAGAAGACAAGAAAGAAGAAAATGTTGTAGAAGCTACAGAAGAAGTTAAAGTGAATAGTGGCTATAAATTGCCTCCTATTTCATTATTAGATGAACCTAAAAAGACTAAAAACACTCATGATCAAGAAGATATTAAAAAGACAATTGATATATTAGAAAAAGTATTTAATGATTTTAGTATAATAGGAAAAGTAAAAGAAGTTCATGTTGGTCCAGCTGTTACTCAATATGAAGTTGAACTTAAAGCGGGTACAAGAGTTAGTAAAGTTCTTAGTATAAATAAAGAAATCGCACTTGCTTTATCGGCAAAAGATGTAAGAATTCAAGCACCAATTCCAGGTAAAAGCACAATAGGAATTGAAATACCTAACTCTAAAATTTCGATGGTAAGCATAAGGGAAATTTTAAATCAAATTCCTAAAAATATGGATGATAGTAAACTTTTAGTTGCTTTAGGTAAAAATATAATGGGTCGTCCAATTTTTGCCGAGATAAATAAGACTCCACACCTTTTAGTTGCAGGTGCGACAGGTTCAGGGAAAAGTGTATGTATTAATGGAATAATTATTTCTATTTTAATGCGTGCGAAACCTGACGAAGTAAAATTATTGATGGTGGACCCTAAAAAAGTAGAACTTAGTATGTATAATGGGGTTCCACATTTAATGGCACCCGTAGTTACAGACCCTAAAAAAGCTTCTATCGCACTTCAAAAAATTGTAGCTGAAATGGAAAGTAGATACGATTTATTCAGTGAAAGCAAAACTAAAAATATTGCAGGATATAATGAAAAAATTGAGCAAGAAAATAAAAAACTTCCCGAAGGGGAAAAACGTGCGAAATTACCTTATATTGTAGTAATCGTAGATGAACTTGCAGACCTTATGCTAGTTGCATCAAAAGAAGTAGAAGATTCTATTATGCGTATTACTCAAATGGCACGTGCAGCTGGTATTCACTTAATTATCGCAACACAAAGACCATCTACAGATGTTATTACAGGGGTTATTAAAGCAAATATTCCATCACGTATAAGTTTCGCAGTATCATCAAGTATAGATTCTAGAACTATTCTGGATATGAGTGGTGCAGAAAAACTACTTGGTAAAGGTGATATGTTATTCTTACCAATGGGTGAAAATGCTCCTCAAAGAATTCAAGGAAATTTCATTTCCGAAGAGGAAATTAATAGAGTAGTAGAATTTACTATTGAACAACAAAAAGCAAAATATGATGAGCGACTATTAGATATAGATGAAAAAGAAGTTTCAAACAAAATCGAAAAAGAAGAATACGACGACCCGCTATATAATGAAATTGTGGATTATGTAATAAAAGCAGGAAAAGTAAGTGCTTCATTTTTACAAAGAAAATATAGATTAGGTTATAATAGAGCGGCTCGTATTATAGATTTATTAGAAGAAAGAGGGATAATTGGACCTCAAAATGGTTCAAAACCAAGAGAAGTATTAGTAAAGCTTGAAAATAAAGATGAAGAAGAATAATTTTTGTCAAATATAGTAAAAATAAAAATTATCTATTTAAAATTATAAAGCTTTTTGATATAATGATTTGTAGAGTAGGTGACTACATGAAGAAAATAATTTTAACTGTATTTATTATGTTAATGGTTACAGGTTGCAGTGTACAAAAATTTGATATGAGTAACCAAGATACAATAGTAAGTACAATTTTAGCTAAAGATACTAAATTATATAATAGAGTTTCTAAAGGATATAAGTATTACCTACCTAAGGGGGTAAGAATACTAAACTATGAAGAGTACAATGAAAAACTATATTCAAATAATAAGATTTATTATTTATATGTAGATATAGTTTCTTATCATTATAAGACAGATACTACATATACGAAGAGTAGTAATTCTTATTACTATAGAACCTTATCTCACAATGGTAAAAATGGATATATTGATATAGTTAAAAATGATGATAAATATCATATAAATTATTGGTATAATTATGCAAAAATGGAAGCTATTGTATCAGAAGGTGAAATTAATACTACACTTAAAGATATGTCCTATATTTTATCATCAATTGAATATAACGATACAATAATAGATAGTTTTATTGGAGATAATGCTCTAAATTATAATGAAGAAAAATATACAATTAAAAAGCCTAAAGAAAACGAACAAACCTTCTTAGATTATGTAAATACTTATGATAATTATAAAGATGAATCAAATGATAATATAGATAATGAGACTATTAAAAATAACACGATAGATGATAATGAAAGTACTTTGAAATGAGGTGTCTTAAATGGGAATGTTTGAAAAAATAAAAAATTTATTCTACGATGAAGAAGTTATTGAAGTTCCTAAAGAAAAACTTAAAGATGAAGTAAAAAACAGCAATTCCTCTGTAGAAGCCTTAGAAGAGCCTAAAAATGAAATGGATACAATTATAAGTGAAAGAGACTTAGTAAAAAAAGAAACAAATTTTAAGTTTCCTGTTATCTTCGAAGATGAAGATTTTGTGGAGCCAAAAAAAGTCTCTAAACCTGTTAGAGAAAGAAGTAGTTATTCTAGAGTTGAGGAACAAAAAATTAAATACAAAAAACCAACATTAGATAGAGAAGTAATAAAAGAGGTTATCGAAAAACCTAAAAAGTTTAAACCATCTCCTGTTATTTCTCCTGTATATGGAATTTTAGATAAAAACTACAAAAAAGATGATGATAATAATGGAAAACATAGTTTAGAACAAACCAAAGAATTAGTTATAAATTTTGATACAATCAGACAAAAGGCGTATGGAACTTTAAGTGATGATATTGAACGTGAACTAGCGCCTAAAGAAGATAAAATTGATGAAATTGAAAAAGAAATCGATAATATTCTAGTCGAAAATAATCTTTTAACTGATTTAGAAGATGATGAAGCTACAATTGATTCTTCACTTACTACAGTAGTAGATGATAGCGATGAGTATAATTATTCTGATTTTGGTGTAGAATATAAAATAAGTGAAGATGGTGATTTAGCTAAAGATAAAAAAGACGAGAATATTACAAAGAAAGATAAAGATACAAAAAAAGATGTTAAAGAAGAACTTAAAGACAAAGATAAAAAAGAAAACGAAGATGAAGATAAACAATTAGAACTAACTGAGGATCTATTTAACCTTATAGATTCTATGTATGATAGATAAGGAGTAATAATTTATGGAAGCTATAAATATAGTAATGCCTGTAATTTTATATACGTTAACTTCAATTTTATTAGTTATTCTAATAATACTTGGAATAAAATTAATTAAGGCAGTCGATAAGTTCACTGATCTAGCAGATAATGTTAGTAGAAAAGTAAACTCTTTAAACAGTTTTTTCAGTATAATCGATATGGTTACTGATAAAGTTTCATTTCTTAGTGATAGACTTGTCGATGGTATTACATCATTGTTATCAAAAATCTTTACTAGGAAAGAAAAAAGAAAGGATGATAAAGATGAGTAAAGAAAAGAAAAAAAGTGGTATGGGCAAATTCGTTTTAGGTGCGGCTGTTGGTGCAGGTCTTGGAGTTTTATTCGCATCTAAAAAAGGTAGTGAAACAAGAAGAGAATTAAAAGCAAAAATTGATGAAATGATTGCAGGATTAAAAGATGTAGATTTAGAAGATGTAAAAAATAGTATTCAACAAAAAATTGATGATTTAAAACTTGAATTAGAAGATTTAGATAAAGAAAAAGTTTTACAAATAGCGAAAGAAAAAGGAAATCAATTAAAAGAAAAATCTATTGAACTTTATAATTTAGCTGTTGAAAAAGGTACACCAGTACTACAAAAAGCAGCAGCAGAAATTAAAGAAAAAACAATTCAAGTTGTAGAGGAAGTTTTGAAAAAGTTAAAAGAAACTGAAAAAACTTCAGAAAAATCAAAAGAAAATAAATAATCAAAACAGATAAATTTTATCTGTTTTTTGTTATAATAATATATGGATGTGATATTATGAAATTAGTTTCTTGGAATGTAGCAGGGTTTCGTGCATGTTTAAATAAAGGATTTGAAGATTTTTTTAATAAGATAGATGCAGATATTTTTTGTTTGCAAGAAGTAAAAGCATTAAAAGAACAAATTCCTTTTGAACCTAAAGGATATTTTGAATATTTAAATCCTGCTTTAAGAAAAGGATATTCAGGAACTTTAGTATATACAAAAATTAAACCTTTAGAAGTTACATATGGAATGGGAATTAAAGAACATGATCAAGAGGGAAGAGTTATCACTTTAGAATACGATAATTTTTATTTAGTTAATGTTTATGTTCCAAATGTTAAACGTTCCTTAGAAAGACTTCCTTATAGAATGATATGGGAAGATGACTTTTTAAAATATATAAAAAATTTAGAAAAGAAAAAGCCTGTAGTTGTTTGTGGAGATTTTAATGTTGCGCATCAAGAAATAGATATTAAGAATGCTAAACAAAATATTGGAAATGCAGGATTTACTTATGAAGAACGTGAAAAATTTACTCAATTATTAAATAGTGGTTTTATAGATACATTCCGTTATTTTTATCCTAATAAAACCGATGCATATACCTGGTGGAGTTATATGGGTAATGTTAGAGAACGTAATATTGGATGGAGAATAGATTACTTTATAGTTTCTAAAGATTTTATAGATAATGTTTTAGATGTAGAAATTTATAGTAATA
The DNA here is from genome assembly GCA_944372025.1 of uncultured Bacilli bacterium. GTDB lineage: Bacteria > Bacillota_I > Bacilli_A > RF39 > UBA660 > JAFSEX01. The sequence continues at coordinate 12,456 of CALVYE010000010.1, forward strand.
TTTTAGGAAGTGATCATTGTCCGATAGGTATAACTTTAAAATAAATTTTGACCATAAAATTCCATATTTAATTTGGGCTAATTCATAGACAAAAAAAATCATTTAATATATAATAAGAAATAGTAATTTTTGTGGAGGTGCCTTTATGATTAAAACAAACTTACCAGTCATAATTTTAAAGGGAATAGTTTTACTTCCACATTGTGAACTTAGAATAGAACTTAGTAATGATGTCGACAAAAATATCCTAACAAGTGCGGAAGATTATTCCGATAATCATGTTATGGTAGTAACAAAAAAGGATGCCTTAGAAGAGAATTTAAATATTAAAAACTTACCTAAAGTTGGCGTTGTAGCAAAAATTAAAAGTAAAATCGAACTTGCAAATGGACACATAAGAGTAGTTTTAGTAGGAATTAATCGTGCAGAAATTTTTAATTATATAAAATATGGAGATGACATTGATACTTTAGAAAGTGTAATTGGACCTGCTACGAGCTATGAAATTAATGAAAAAGAAGAGTTTGCGCTTGTAAGAAGACTTTTAAAAGAATTAGAAGAATTAATTAATATGGCGCCTTATATGAGTAATAGTATATTATCTGAATTATCAGGTATGACAAATATAAATATTATTTCTGATATAGTGTGTCAATTCTTACCAACACCTGTAAGTAGAAAACTTGAATATATTGATACTTTAAACCCAAGTGTAAGAGTTAAAATGTTACTTCAAGATATTAAAGATGAAAAAGAAATTATAAAATTAGAAAATAAACTTGATAATGATTTAAGACAAAATTTAGAAGATACCCAAAGAGAATATTTTTTAAGAGAAAAAATTAAAATTATAAAAGAAGAACTCGGTGATGTTACTTCTAAAGATGATGAAATTAGTGAGTTGCGTACCAAAATTAAAAAATTAAAATGTCCATATAAAATAGCTGAAAGACTAAACAAAGAAGTAAATAGATATGAAGCTATGACTCCTAGTTCTCCGGAATACAGTATTATTAAAGGTTATATAGATACTCTAATGTCACTTCCATGGGGGAATTATACTAAAGATAATACAGATTTAAATAAATCTAAAAAGATTTTAGATAATAGCCATTATGGATTAGAAAAGATAAAAGAAAGAATAATAGAATATTTGGCTGCGAAACAAATGAGTGGGAATTTGACTTCTCCAATATTATGTTTTGTTGGACCTCCAGGAACAGGTAAAACATCTTTAGCTTCTTCTATTGCAAAAAGCCTAAATCGTAAATTTGTAAAAATAAGTGTTGGTGGAGTTAACGATGAAGCTGAAATAATGGGACATAGAAGAACTTATGTAGGAGCTTCACCTGGAAAAATAATTCAGACTATTAAAAAAGCAAAGTCTTTTAACCCTGTATTTTTGATAGATGAAGTAGATAAGATGACTAAAGATATCAAGGGGGACCCTGCAAGTGCTTTATTAGAAATCTTAGATAAAGAACAAAATAAATATTTTGTTGACAATTATATTGAGGAAGAAGTAGATTTATCAGATGTAATATTTATTTTGACAGCCAACTATATAAATCAAATTCCTGAGCCATTAAAAGATAGATTAGAAATTATCGAATTATCAAGTTATACCGAATATGAAAAACTAGATATTGCAAGAAAACATCTATTACCTAAACTTTTACATGAATATGGTATTAATAAGAATAATATTTTAATTCCTGATAAAACTATCCTTACTATAATTAGAAATTATACCAAAGAAGCAGGGGTTAGAGAATTAGAAAGATTACTTAGTACGATAATTAGAAAAGTTGTAAAATCTATAATTATAACTGGGGACAAAAATGTTTTATATAAAATATTTGATAATACTTTAGAAAAATATTTAGGAATTAAAAAATATTCTTATATGAGTAAAGCTTTAGATAAAGAAATTGGTGTTGTAAATGGTCTTGCATATACTGAATATGGAGGAGATGTACTTCCAATAGAAGTTATCTATTACAAGGGTAAGGGAAATTTAAAGCTTACGGGATCTTTAGGTGATGTGATGAAGGAAAGTGCTTCTATTGCTTTAAGTTATATTAGAAGTAATAGTAAAACTTTTGATATAAATGAAGATTTATTTGATAAAATAGATATTCATATACATGTTCCTGAAGGTGCGGTTCCTAAAGATGGACCAAGTGCGGGTATCGCCCTTACTACAGCTTTGATTAGTGCATTGAAGAAAAAAGGTATAAGTAATACTATCGCAATGACAGGTGAGATTACTTTGAGAGGTAAAGTTTTACCGATAGGTGGCTTAAAAGAAAAAGTTATAGGCGCTAATAGGAGCGGAGTTAAAACGGTAATTCTTCCTAAAGAAAACGAAAAGGATATTGCAGAAATACCTAAAGAAATTAGAAATAAAGTAAAATATGTTTATATTAAAAATTATGAAGAAGTATATGAATATTTGTATAAGTAATTTTTACTTGATAATAGGTGAATAATAATGATTAATAATATACGAAATTTTAGTGATTTTCATAGTAAAAATAAATTATTAAATTCTGATATATATAAATTACTGAAATATAGAAAATACTATACTTATATGGACAGAGTGGATATTTTTGAAAAATATAAAAAACAGATTTTATTTGCAATAGAAAATTCTAGTAATAATGATTTATATAATCTTCGTGAATATATGCATACAATGAGAATTGAAACGAAAGATAATGAAATACTTTATTTAATTGAGAGAAAAATAAACGAAACCCCAGATATATATATTAAATATTTAATAAAAAATATAGTAAATGAAAAAGTTGGCAGATTTAAAAAATTAGATGATTTTTATGAAATAATGTTTTTAATAATTAAAGAACTTGTAGAAAATGAAAAAATAAAATATTCTGATATATGCGAAGTAGGACAAGGAGCCTATTCTACAGTTTTACAAATTGGAGATAAAGTACTAAAAATTGGTTGCGAAAGAGCAAATTTAAAATTTGATAAAATTCCTTACGTAATACAACCACTTTTAAGACGAAATTTTGAAATTGAAAATGAAATAATATGTGTTGAAATTACCGAAAGAGTAGATACTAATTCAGTAAATATTAATGACTTAAGTAAAATGTGTGAAAAAATTCATAAACTTGGTTATGTTTGGGAAGATGGTAATGTTAAAAATCTAGGTAGACTTTTAAAAGATAACGTTATACATTTTAATAAATTTATATCTCCACTTGATGAAACACTTAATTATAATAGTGTAGATAATAAAAAAATTTTAAAAAAGGGAGAAGTAGTTATACTTGATTCTGATCACATTTATCGAAAAGAAGATTATGAAAAGATATATGCTAAAAGGAGAACATTAAAATGATAAAAAGTAAAAAAAAGGGAGATTTAATTGTTATTTCAGGCCCAAGTGGATGTGGTAAAGACAGTATTTGTAATAAGGTTATTAAGAAGAGAAAAAATATTCAAATTTCAGTTTCAATGACAACCAGAGAAAAAAGACAAGGTGAAAAAGAAGGAAAAGATTATTATTTTGTTACAAAAGAAGAGTTTGAAAAAAGTATAGAAAATGATGATTTATTAGAGTATGCAATTGTACATGAAAAAGATTATTATGGAACTCCAAAAAGTAATTTGTTTAAAATTTTAGAAGATGGTATAGATGTTATACTTATTATAGACATTCAAGGTGCTTTACAAATAAAAGAAAAATATCCTGAAGCAATATTTATATTTATACTACCGCCATCTATGAGGGAATTAAAAAAACGACTTATAAAACGTGGAAGTGAGACTAAAGAGTCTATGTTTAGAAGATTTAAATCTATGTATAAGGAAATCAATGAAATTGTTAAATATAATTATGTCGTTGTCAATGATGAGCTTGATGATGCAGTTAATAAGGTTATCGCAATTTTAGACTCTCAAAAATGTAGGGTAGATAGAATAGAAGAACTAGATGTAAGTTCAATAGAAGAAGTTATGCATGAAGATTTAGTCGATTTAAATGATTAAAGTGATAAAAATGTGATGGTTTACGTCAAATTTTATCACTTTTTTTATAAATTGTGTTATACTTTAATTGTATTATATTTTATAATACTGCAGTAAAATAGGAGGGTTAGAATATGCAATCAATAAGAAAACCATCAGAAGAAATGCCATGGTTAAAATATTATGATAGTTTATTTGATGAAAACGAACTACCTAAAAAATCTATTTATCAACTTGCTGAAGATGCAAATAAATATAATATGGATAAAGTTGCAATAGATTTAAGAACTAGTTCAAATGATTATTCAAAAGGAATAAAAATAACTTATAAAGAATTTTTTGACAAAATTAATACAAATGCTAAGGCTTCATCTATTATTGGGATAAGTAAAGATGAAATAGTTCCTATTATTTTACCTAATGTTCCAGAAGCAAGAACATTAATATATTCAAATAGTATAATAGGATCAGTATCATATCCTATATCGCCTTTATTACCAGTAAATCAATTAGATCAATTAATTTCTGATAATAATATTAAAAATATCTTTATATTTGAAGCATTTTATGAAAAGTTTGAAAATGCTCTTAAAAATGAAAATTTAGAAAATATTGTTTGTCTTGATGGAACTGAATCTTTACCAAATAATATAAGAACATTAAAAAAACTTAAAGATGGATTAATTAATAAAAAAGGAAATCTTTTATTACCTAAAAATAAAAAAATTATGTTATGGGATGAATACCAAAAATATAGTAAACAAATAAAAGGAAATATGGAACCTTTATATGAAGATAATCACGTAACTGCGATAATTGGTACAAGTGGTACAACTGGACTTCCAAAAGGAGTATGTCTAACTGATGAAAATATAAATGTTGCTGCTTTAGCTTATAAAAATGGTAAAGTTTTTGAGGGAGATACTTTTTTAGATGCTTTACTTCCATCTATAGGTTATGGAATCTCAATGTTGCATTTTCAAACAATAGCAGGTAAACATGTATATTTATTACCAGAATTGTTAACAACTAATACTGCGAAAGCTTTAAGTGTGTTAAAACCTGACAATTTTCCAGGTGGACCTGTGCATTATATAAATCTAAAAGCTAGTGAAGAATTCAAAAACGGAAAAGTTCCTAAACATAATAATTATATTTCTGGTGGTGCATCATTACCAAAAGATGTAGAAAGTACTTTAAATGGAGTAGATGAAGGATATACTGAAGAGGGAATAAATGATTCAATAATAGTAAGACAAGGATACGGATTATCAGAAAATGTAGCTAGAGGAACATATTCTAAAAGAGGATCTTATAAATTTGGAAGTATTGGTATACCTATGCCATATCAAACAATAGGTATTTTTAAACCAGGTACTGATGAAGAATTAGATTATAATGAACAAGGAGAAATTTGCATTACAGGTCCAACAGTAATGCAAGGATATCTTAAAAATGAAGAAGAAACTAATAAAGTTATTTTAGTACACAAAGATGGAAAGAGATGGATTCATACTAAAGATATAGGATATATGGATGAAGATGGGCATATTTTCCATGTTGACAGAATTAAAAATATATTTATGAGAACAGGCTTTAATGTTCATCCAGCAAAAATTGCAGAATATATAAATACAATACCATATGTAAGAAATTCTGTTGTAATTGGTTTTGAACATCCAAAAGAACAAAGTGTTCCTGTAGCATTCGTAGAACTTGAACCATCCGCACTTATTAATCATACAAAGGAAGAACTTCTAAATGAAATAAACAAATTGTGTTATTCTAATTTAGAGGAAACTTCAGTTCCTTATGATTATGTAGTTGTAGATTCCCTACCTATAAATTTAGGTGGTAAAATTGATATTCAAACTATTAAAAAAGAATCTGAAATTGATTTAAATCATAATAGTAAAGTATTAAAAAAAGAATTAAAGTTTAATAAAAATTAAATTAGTAAAGCATAATTTGTTTTGATAAATTATGCTTTATTTAATTTACAAAATGGTATTAATATGTTATTATTTTTTTGAAAGTAGGTGCGACAATGATTAGTGTTTCTTTTTCAATTGCGTGTTTAGTATTTTTAACAATAATATCAATTTTTTATTTTACTAAAAAAAGATTAAAAAATATTGATAATAAAATTTTTACTATATTAATTATTTTAAATCTAATTGGTATTATTATTGATGTTTATGGATATTTTTCTTTTAAAACGTTTGGTACTGAATTCATTTTAAATATACTTATTTCCAAAATATATTTAATTTATTATTTATCATATGCTTTTTGTTTAATGATATATATTTTTAATATCACTTTTAAAAACTTAAATAAAATACTGACATATTTAATAGTTGGGTTCGGAATTTTATGTGTAGTAATTTTCATATTACCAATAAATGTTTATATGCAAGGAAATACTGCATTTTCATATGGACCTAGTGTCAATTTAGGTTATACTTTTGCATTTGCTTTTATTATCGCAATGATTGTAAGTTTAATAAAAAATATTAAGAGAATAAGATCAAAGGAATTTGTACCAATATTTGTATTTATAATTTTGACATTTTTAACTTTAGTTGTTCAAAAAATTAATCCTGAAATAACTTTATTGTTATTATCAAATTCAGTAGTTACAACTCTAATGTACTTTACTATTGAAAACCCAGATATAAAGTTAATTAATGAGTTAAATGAAAATAAAATTTTAGTTGAAAAAACCAACGAAGAAAAGTCTAAAATTTTGTTTAAAATGATACAAGAGGTTAAAAACCCTGTAAGTTATATATATAACGTAAGTGAATCATTAGAAAAAGAAGAAGATTCAGAAAAATTAAAAAAAGGTATTGGTGTTATAAATTCGAGTGCGAGAAAATTATCATATATAATTAATAATGTTTTAGATGTATCGGGTATGGATGCTAAAAGAGTTAAAGTTATTAACAATAAATATAATATATATACTTTGTTAGATGAAATAAAAGTAAGACTTGAAAAAAGAAGAAAAGCAAATGTTGAATATAGAGTAAATATAAGTAATAACATACCTGAAACTTTATATGGAGACCCTATTAAGGTTAAACAAATACTAGCAACAATTTTATCTAACGCAATTGAACATACTGATTCAGGGTTTATCGAACTTACTATTGATGCTTTGGTAAGATACGATATGTGTAGACTTATAATAACCATAGAAGATTCTGGTGTTGGTATGAACTTAGTCAAAGTAAATGAAATACTTAGATTTGATGAAGAACTAAGTAGTGAGGATGAAGAAAAATTACAAAATAGATATTTGGACTTAAAGTTAGTCAAAAAGATGTTAAAATTTCTTGGTGGTACAATGATGATAAAAAGTGAAGTAGGTAAGGGTTCTGAATTTATTGTGGTATTAGACCAAAAAATTGAAAATCCTAAAAATGACAATTATTCTCAAAGATATAATAGTACTTCTTTATTTGAAACTAAGCGTGTTTTAATCGTAGATGATGATATGGTAGAATTAGAATATATTGCAAACAAATTTAAAAAAGATAAAATAGATGTTACTACTACTTTATATGGAAAAGACTGCGTAGATAAAATAAATTCTAAAGAAAAATATGATTTGATTTTAATAGATGATGAAATGCCTGATTTAAGTGGATTAGGAACTTTAAAAGAATTACAAAAAATTAAAAATTTTAAAATTCCGACTGTTATAATGTTTAATAATGATAAGTTACGTATTAAAGATAGTTATTTAGAAGATGGTTTTGATGATTATTTATTAAAAGATAAAATAAAGAGTGAGAGTGATAAAATAATTAATAAATATCTTGGATTGTAGGAGGTAAGATATGAGTAGTGAAAATATAAATACAACTATAAGTGTCCCTAGAAAAAAGCTTGAAAATTATAAAAAAGTTAAGAAAGGATTTTCTAATACTAAAAAAGTAATATCGATAGTAGGTGGAATTGCAACAGTAGTATTGTTATTTTGTCCTTTAGATGGTCCTGTTGGTGAAATTGCATCATTACTTGCTACAGGTGGTTTATATCTTGGAGTCGATGCTATTGAAAAAATTTATGATAATGTAATGGATATTCCAAACAAAGATACTAAAATAGAAGATAATATTAATAATATTGCTACTAATACAAAAATTGCTAAGGATGAATTAGTTAAATTTAAGAATATTGTTAATAATTATAAAAAAGAAAAAACATCAGGAGGTAGGTCTTTATAATGGATGAAAATAAAAGAACATATTACGATAAAGATGGAAAAAGTTACGTATTTGAAGAAATAATGACTTTTCATGTTGATGAAATTGGAAAAACTTTTTTAGCTTACACTGTTAATGATGATAATGTAAGTGAAAATGTCGATGTAAATTTAGTGGAAATTTTAAATATGGATAGTGATAAACCTACTTTTAAAAAAATTGATGATGAAGATATAAATCTGGTTATAGAAGTATTTAATAGTTTATTGGAACAATAATTTGTTTTATGAGGACTAAACTAGTCCTTTTTTTCATACACTTTTATAGGTGAATTATATGAAGAAATTTATAATAATATAGATATTTTTATATAAAATAACATAATTTAATTATAAAAGCACAAAATAAATATTAATGAACAAAAGTATCAAAGATGACAAAAATGTTCAATAAAATAATTGATTTATTTTTTTAAGTGGTATATAATTAAATTGAACAATAATGACGAAATTGTCAAAAAAGTTCAATGCTAAAAGTAATTATTTTGTAAAATAGCGAGGAAGGTATACTATGAAAATAATTGAAAGAAAAGATTATTTGGATAAATTAATAGCAAGAAAAGAAAATGGAATGATAAAGATATTAACTGGTATAAGAAGATGTGGTAAATCTTTTATGTTGGATCCCATTTTTAAAAATTATCTATTAGAAAGCGGCGTAGAAGAAAATCATATTATTAAAATCGACTTAGATGAAATTGAAAACGAAAAATATTTAAATCCACATGAATTAAATAATTATATAAAAAATAATATTGTAGATAATAAAATGCATTATATATTAATAGATGAAATTCAAAAAGTAGAAAATTTTGAAGCGGTTTTAAATGGATTTTTACACCATAGGAATTTAGATGTTTATGTAACTGGCAGTAATTCTAAATTTTTATCAAGTGATGTAATTACTGAATTTAGAGGGCGTGGAGACGAGATTAGAATTTTTCCATTATCGTTTTCAGAATTTTCGTCTGCATTTAATAAAGAATCAAAAGAATCTATATGGAATGAATATGTAACTTACGGTGGAATGCCTTTAATTTTAAATCAAAAAACTGACGAACAGAAAAGTAACTATTTAACTAATTTATTTGAATTAACATATAAAAAAGATATAATTGAAAGAAATCATATACATAAAGATAATATTTTAGATAGTTTAATAAATATTTTGTCTTCTTCAATTGGATCCTTGACAAATCCCCAAAAAATTTATAATACATTTTTAAGTAATGGAATAACGGATTTATCAAAAAATACAATAATTTCTTATCTTGAATACTTATTAGATTCTTTTCTTATTGAAAAAGTTGAAAGGTATGATGTTAAAGGTAAAAAGTATATTCAATCTCCACAAAAATATTATTTTGCTGATGTTGGATTAAGGAATGCTAAATTAAATTTTAGACAGCAAGAAGAAAATCATATAATGGAAAATATTATTTATAATGAATTAATTATAAGAGGTTATAATGTTGATGTAGGTGTAGTTGAAATTCGTGATGGTCAAAAAAGAAAACAATTAGAAGTCGATTTTATTTGCAATCAAGGTAATAAAAGATATTATATTCAAGTAGCATTACATTTAGATACTAAAGAAAAAGCTATTCAAGAAACAAGACCATTAAATAATATTGGAGACAGTTTTAAAAAGATAATTGTTGTAAAAGATAATATTAAGTTATGGAGAAATGAAGATGGAATAGTAATAATAGGAATTCAAGAATTTCTTTTAAATAAAAACAGTTTAGATTTATAATTGATTATTCTATTTTCAACAATAATAGGACTAAACTAGTCCTTTTTTTCATACACTTTTATAGGTGAATTATATGAAAAAATTTATAATAATTTTATTACTTTGTATGTTGGTAATACCTAAAAATGCATTCGCAATAGGGGAAAGTGCAGAAGCAATTACTGTAATGGATATGGACAGTGGTAGAGTTCTATATAGTAAAAATCAAAATTCAAAAAAATTAATTGCATCGATAACTAAAATTATGACAGCTATAGTAGCTATAGAAAGTGGAAAAATAAATGATATTGTAAAAGTAGATGATTCGGTATTAAAATCTTATGGGTCTGGTATTTATATAAAGCCTGGAGAAGAAATATCACTTTTAGATTTAGTATACGGGCTTATGCTTAGAAGTGGTAATGATGCAGCAGTTATGATTGCTACTTATGTTAGTGGTAACGTTGAAGATTTTGTAAAATCTATGAATAGTAAAGCCAAAAAGATTGGAATGAAAAATACTGAATTTTTTAATCCACATGGATTAGATGAAGAGTCAGAAAATAAATCTAGTAGTTATGACATGGCACTTCTTATGAGTTATGCTATGCAAAATGATATTTTTAAACAAGTCGTAGGAACAAAAAGCCATAAAGTAACAACAAATAAAAATAGTTATGTATGGAAAAATAAAAATAAACTTCTATTTACATATGAATATACTACAGGTGGTAAGACAGGGTTTACTGAGAGAGCTAGGAGAACTTTAGTTACAAGTGCTTCAAAAAATAATTTAAATATTACGGTTGTAACGTTAAACGATCCTAGTGATTTCAAAGAACATAAAGATGCTTATGAATATGTTTTTGAAAATTATACAAAGTATAGAATTTTAAATAAAGATACATTCAATGTTAAAAATAATAAATTTGATGGGAATTTATATATAAAAAATGATTATTATTATGCAATAAAAGAAAATGAAAAAGATAAATTTGTGATAAATGTAAAGTTAGAAAAAAATAAGCATAATATAAAAAATAATGTAGCAGGGGTTGCTCAAGTTTCTTTTGATAATAGAGTTATTCATGAAGAAAAAATATATTTAGAACAAAAAGAAAGCTCAAATAAAAAAGGATTTTTTGCTAAAATTTTAGGATGGTTTAAATGGTAAATTATATATGGGCTTTCTTCATAGTAATTGGAATAATATATGGAATAATTACAAATAATTTTGAGGCTATAAATAATGAAATTTTAGCGAGTTCTAAGACTACATTAGATATGGTTTTAAAAACTTTTCCCTTAGTTGCTTTATGGACAGGAATAATGAATATTGCTAAAGAAAGTAAACTGTTAGAAAAATTCTCTAATTTTATTTCTCCCATATTGGGGAAATTATTTCCTGAAATACCTAAAGGACATGAATCCTTAGGTTATATTGCTTCCAATGTTGTAATAAATATATTTGGTCTAGGTAGTGCAGCAACTCCTTTTGGACTTAAAGCTATGAAATCTTTGCAAGAAATTAATCCTGATAAGAAAACAGCATCTCGGAGTATGATTACATTTCTAGTTATGAATACCTCAGGTTTAACTTTAATTCCAACTACAGTAATTTCACTTAGGATGATGTATAATAGTGCGAATTCTATGGAAATTGTAATTACAACTTTAATTGCTACAATAAGTTCAACTGTGGTAGGACTCATTGCAGATAGATGTTTTGCTAAGATGGCGAGGTGAAAAAAATGATTGCGATATCTAACATATTAATACCTCTATTAGTATTAGGGGTAGTGTTATATGGAATTATAAAAAAAGTAGATGTATATGATGTTTTTATAGAAGGTGCAAAGGAAGGAATAAATATAGGTATTTCTATTTTTCCCTATATGCTTGGAATGATATTAGGAATAAATATTTTGCTTAAAAGTAATTTTTTAGATGTTATATTTAATTTTTTAAAACCATTATTTGATTTTATTGATATACCTATCGATATTCTTCCAATGGCACTTTTAAGACCCGTATCAGGTTCTGCGGCTTTATCAATTTTAAATAATATTTTGACAAACTATGGACCAGATTCTTTTATAGGTAGATTAGCATCTACGATTCAAGGAAGTACGGATACGACAATTTATATTTTAACATTATATTTTGGAACAGTAGGTATTAAAAAAATACGATATTCTTTATGGGCAGGTTTGATAGCTGATTTAGGGGGTATTGTGGCAAGCATAATTGCAGTAACACTTATATTTGGATAAAGTCTTGAAAAAATGATAAAAAGTCTATATAATTGATATAGATTTTTTGGGGTGATATTATGGAAAGACTACAAAAAGTTATCGCAAATTCAGGATATTGTTCTAGAAGAGAAGCAGAAAAATTAATAGTTTCAGGTAGAGTTTCAGTCAATAATAAAGTTGTAACTGAACTAGGAGCAAAGGTATCTGATAATGATGAAATTTTAATAGATGGAGTAAAACTATATAAAGAACAAAAGGAATATTATTTACTTTATAAACCTAGAGGAGTAGTTTCTACTTCACACGATGATAAAGGTAGAAAAACTGTGGTTGATTTGATAAATACTAATGCGAGAATTTATCCCGTTGGTAGATTGGATTATGATACTACAGGAGTTTTACTACTCACTAATGATGGAGAATTATCAAATCTACTTACACATCCTAAAAACAATGTAGATAAAATTTATATAGCAAAAATTAAAGGAATTTTAGATGTGGGATCTATAAAAAAATTAGAGAATGGAGTAATTATTGATGGATATAAAACATCTAAAGCACGTGTTAAAGTTAGAAGAATCGATAAAAAGAATAATACTTCTATAGTACAAATAACAATTCATGAAGGTAAAAATCATCAAGTTAAAAAGATGTTTGAAGCCGTAGGACATGAAGTTTTGAAATTAAAACGTGAAGTTTTTGCATTCTTCACTACAGGAAATCTCAACGCAGGTGAATATAGAAGACTTACTATTAAAGAAGTTAAGCAATTATATGGAATGTTTAAATAATTATATTTTACGACAAATGTATATAAAATAAATTCGACATGTTAACATTTGTCGTTTTTTGTGCTATAATTTATTAATAATAGAGTAGATGGGAGGTCTTAAGATATGAACAAAATTAATCGTAAAATTTTTAGTATATTTGTTTGTATAGCTATGACTTTTACATTTTTTGTAAGTTTTATGAATGTTCATGCAACAAGTTATGCAACTATGCCGTCTAGCGGGAAAAACTTGAGATCAAGACCTACACAAAATGGTGATCTTCTTAAATTTTTGAGTGGCAATACTAAGGCTTTATTACTTGAAGAAAACGTTACAGGAGAAAATAATAGTGGATGTGTGCCAAATAAATGGCATAAAGTTCAAGATTTAGATGATGGACAAGTAGGGTATATATGTGCTGCAGATGTTGCAATTACTTCGGTTGCAGATGTAGATCTTAATGGGGATTTTGAAAAAGAAATGCTTGCTAAGGGTTTCCCTGTTAGCTATTTACAATATTTAAAAACTTTACATGAAAAACATCCAAATTGGACATTTGATGCAATAAAAACTGGTTTAGACTTTAATGCTTCTGTAGATGCTCAATATACTTTTGGTAAATCTTTAATAGATGGTTCTGATACTTCATTAAGATCTAAAGATCCAGCAGTTTATAATTCTGCAACAGGAGAATACTACAACTTAGGTTGGGACTGGGGTTGGTATGCTGCTAGTTGGAATACAATTTCTTATTATATGGATCCACGTAATTTTTTAAATGAACAATATATCTTTATGTTTGAACAATTAAGCTATAATAGTAGTTATCAAACAGCCGATGGTGTTAGAGCTGTTTTAGGAAATACTTATATGGCCAACTATGGATTTGATTATGCATCTGCTTTTATAGGTGCTGGT
>CALVYE010000011.1 GCA_944372025.1 uncultured Bacilli bacterium
TTTTGTAGTAAAATAGCATTTCATTTTTGAAATGTTATTTTATTTTTCTTGACTATAAAAATGGTTCAGTATATAATTAAATTATAATAGATTAGGAGTAAGGGATATGGAAGAAAATAATAATAAAAAGATGTTATATAAAGATATAAAACTCCAAACTTGGATATTAATAATTTCGATATGTTTAGTAATTTTAGTTGTTATAGGCTCAAGTTATGCAGCATTTGTATGGAATGATACAGGAAGTAATCAAACTGTATCATCGGGGAGTTATACAATAGAAATAGAAAATACATCAGGAACTACAATAAATTTATCAAATACCTATCCCATGAGTGATGAAGAAGGGAAGGCTACTACATCATATAAATTTACAATAAGTAATAATAGTAACGCAGATGTGGAATTTTCCTTAAAATTAGCAGATGGAGATACAAACAATACAATAAATAAAGAATATTTAAAAGTAAATCTAACAGGAAGCAACAGCATAGATGTGGCATCATTAAAAGGACTACCAGATAATGAATTAGACGCAGGGATTTTATCTGCAAATTCAAGTAAAAGTTATGAATTAAGATTATGGATAAGTAACAGTGCACCAAATAGCACAATAGGAGGTCAATACATTGGAAAACTAACTTTAGATACAACACAAATAGAACAAACAGGTATAGACTATCCTAAAGGCGATGTCAACATGAATGGAGTTTTAGATTTTCTCGATAGTGACCTTGTATATGATTCTGCTTTTCATAATATTCAGCTTACAGCGGAACAAGAAAAATTAGCCGATGTTGATGGAGATGGTACAATTACTGCAGGAGATTCAAGAGAAATATTTTCACAAATATCTTCTAGTATGTTATCGTATATGTTATTAAATGTAACATTAAATAATAATCCTACATTTACTACCACTTCTACTGATAATGGAGTATTTGTACAGTACAGCGATGGAACGAGAACAAAAAATGGAATGCGCGTATATTATTATAGAGGGGCAGTAACAAATAATTATGTATCATTTGCAGGACAAACTTGGAGAGTAGTAAGAGTAAATGAAGATGGAACAATTAGATTAATAACTCAAAATAATATAACAGATGATACTATTGCGTTTTCTACAGATAATGCCCAACCGGATTACATAGGATCAAATATAGAAAGTATAGTAAATGATTGGTATGAAAATAATATAGGAAGTAACTATGAATATGATAGTAAAGTAGTAATAGGAGAATTTTGTTACGATAATAGTCAAGAAAGTAGATCAGTAAGTTCTAGATATAATACAGTAGTCTTAGGAGGATCACTTCCAAGACCAATATTTAAATGTCCAAAGGGAGCAGTTACTGTAAAAACAAAAGCAGGAATAATAACTTTAGATGAATTAATATATGCAGGAGTTTTATCAGAAGTAGTAACAAATAATACATCATATATAGATAATGGAACAAATTTTTGGACGATGAGCCCTTTAAATGATTTCGGATATGTTGCAGTATATTCATCAAGTAAAATATTAGGCGGTTCACCAGTATCTTGGGATCATATACTTTACCCAAGAGTAGTAATAAATTTAAGAGCAGATGTAACAGTAAGTAGTGGTACTGGTACTAGTACTGATCCTTATGTTATTGGATAGTTTATAAAAAGTTAATAATTTAAAACCTTAACTATTTAGTAGAATAGTTTAAGGTTTTTTGTTATAATAAATTTAGGTGAATAATAATGAAAAAATACATAAAAATTTTAATACTTGCAGTAATTGTTTTATTTTTAGATCAAACAACAAAAATATTAGCTTCTAATTTATTAGAAATAGATAAATCTTTAATAATTATACCTAACTTTTTCTCACTAACTTATACAAGAAATTATGGAGCAGCATGGAGTATAATGTGGGATAAAAAAATCTTCTTAATAATAATATCTTTAGTCGCACTTATAATTATTTTTTATATTTTAAAAAAAGAAAAAAAATTAACTTTATATAAAAATATATATTATGGATTTCTAATAGGTGGAATTCTTGGCAATTTAATAGATAGAGTTTTCTATGGATATGTAATAGATTTTTTTGATTTTAATATTTTTGGATATAATTTTCCAATATTTAATATAAGTGATTCATTTATTGTAATAGGTGTAATACTTATATTTATAGAAGCCTTTATAGGAGGTAAAGATAATGAATGATTATATAGTTACTGAAGAATCAGAAGGTATGAGAATCGATCAATTTTTAAGTGAAAAAACTGAATTTTCAAGAAGTAAAATAACAAAAATGATTAAAGAAAATTTAGTTTTAATAGATGAAGAGGCAGTTAAACCAAGTTATATAATAAAAGATGGGCAAACTATTAGTATAATTGGTCTTTTAAATGAAACTACAGACATTATTCCTGAAAATATACCTTTAGATATCATTTATGAGGATGAAGATGTAATTGTAGTTAATAAACCAAGTGGGATGGTAGTTCATCCGGGTCATGGAAATTATACAGGTACTCTAGCAAATGCACTTTTATATCATACTAAAAATTTGAGCAATCATGAAACAAGACCTGGAATCGTTCATAGAATAGATAAAGATACATCGGGACTTTTAATGGTAGCAAAAAATGACTATGCTCATCAATTTTTAGCAGAACAATTAAAAAATAAAACCAGTACAAGAAAATATATCGCACTTGTTTGGGGAGTAATAAACCACGATACAGGTACAATAGATGCCCCTATAGGAAGAGATGTAAATGATAGACAGAAAATGGCAGTTACGGATATAAATAGTAAAGATGCAGTTACTAATTTTAAAGTTATTGAAAGATACAAAAAAACAACCTTAATTGAACTACAATTAGAAACAGGAAGAACACATCAAATTAGAGTACATATGAACTATATTGGATATCCTTTAGTAAATGATAAAGTTTATGGCCATAAAAAGGCTATAAATGATTATGGACAAATGTTACATGCAGAATCTTTAGGATTCGTACATCCTAAAACGAAAAAATATATGGAATTTCATGTAGAACCACCTAAAGAATTTATAGACATAGTAAATCAATTTAAAGAGGAAAAATAAAAAAGGTGATAGAATGATTAAAAAATTAAAAGAGTTGTATAATTGTGAATATGATACCGAAATAAAAGATATTAAAATAAATTCAAAAGAAGTAAAACCTGGAGATATTTTTGTATGTACTAAAGGCGTTACTGCAGATCGTCATGATTTTATCGATGACGCCATAAAAAATGGAGCGAGTGCTTTAGTAGTGAGCAAAGATGTTAAAGTAAATATTCCTACTATTAAAGTAGAGAATACAAATGAAGAATTACCAAAGCTGTCAGCTCGTTTTTATAATCATCCTGAAAGAAATTTAAAACTTATTGGAATTACAGGAACTGATGGAAAAACTACAACTGCGACAATTATTCAACATTTAATAGGTAATGATAAATGTGGATACATAGGAACAAATGGAGTAAAGAGTTTAAAATATAATGAGGAGACTACCAATACGACTCCAGATACACCATTATTATATAAATTTTTATATAATTTTGAACAGACAGGATGTAAATATGTTGCGATGGAAACATCTAGTGAAGCATTTTATAGAGATAGATTAAAAACCTTTAAATTTGATTACTCAGTATATACCAATATAACTAGTGACCATTTAAACATCCATAAAACTCTCGAAAATTATATAGAATGTAAATGCAGACTTTTTGAACAGACAAAAAAAGATGGTGTATGTATTCTAAATAAAGATGACAAATATTATGAAACTGTATTAAAACATTGTAACGGTAAAGTATATACTTATGGAAAAGATAGTAATAATGATTTACAGATTCTAGACTTTAAAATATTCTCCAATAAAACTACAATAAGAATAAAATATGATAATAATGAAATAGAATTTACAAGTCCACTTTTAGGGGAGTTTAATGTATATAATTTATGTGCAGGTCTTCTAGTCTGCTTAAAAATGGGATATACAATTTATGAACTTTTAAAAAAAGTAAGTAGTTTAAAAATAGAGGGAAGATTAAATGTTGTTGATTTAGGACAAGATTACACTATTATAATTGATTATGCACATACAACAAATGCTTTAAAAAACTTATTAACTTTTGTAAATCAAATCAAAAAAAATAGAATAATTACACTTACGGGTTCTGCTGGTGGTAGAGAAAAAGAAAAAAGACCAAAAATGGGAGAAGTTGTATGCGATTTATCTGATATAGTTATCTTTACAGCGGATGATCCAAGAGACGAAGAAGTGATCGATATTATCCATGATTTAACAAGTACAACTGACAAAAAAAATTACATTATAGAAGTAGATAGGGCAAAAGCTATACAAAAAGCTTTATCTATCGCACAAAAAAATGATATAATTGTACTTGCGGGTAGAGGTAATGATAGTGAAATTCCATATAAAGGTGGTTTTATACATTGTAATGATTTCGAAGAAGTAAAAAAGTATATAGAGAAGGAAGGAATAAAATAATGAGTTTAAGAAGTCAAATATTAAATGATTTAAAAGAAGCAATGAAAAATAAAGATAAAGAAACTTTAAGTGTCGTAAGAATGATAAAAGGTGCGATTCAATTAGAAGAAATCGATAAAAAAAGAGAGCTTAATGATGATGAAGTGATTTCTGTTGTATCTAAACAAATTAAACAAAGAAAAGACGCAAATATAGAATTTGAAAAAGGTGATAGACAAGATTTAATTGATAAAAATAATAATGAAATTTCAATTTTAAATCGTTATATGCCTGAGCAATTAGATAGTGATGAAGTAGAGAAAATAATTGATGAAAAAATCAAAGAATTAAACATTGAAAGTATAAAAGAAATGGGAATACTTATGAAAAACTTGACACCTATACTAAAAGGTAAGACTGATATGTCAATGGTAAGCGCAATTATAAAAGATAAATTGAATTAAAAAATAATGTTTAGATCTAAATCTAGACATTATTTTTTATACATTCTATAAAAATTTATACTTGGTTTATTAAATAATCTAAATGGATATGTAGTAGTTCCAAGTCCGAAAGAAATATACAAATCCGAATCGGAAACCTTATAATATTCTTCATAATATTTAGTAGCACCCTTAATTTTAGTAAGTGGACCTATAAAAGGAAGTCTAATTTGTCCACCATGAGAATGTCCTGACAATGCTAAATCAATAGAATTATATTTAATTAACTCATCTATATTATCAGGTTCATGCAGAAGTGCGATTGAAAAAATTTCTTTATTTGCATTGTCATCTTTAAAATAACTTAGAGCCTTATCATAATCAATTTCAGTTTTAATACTACTAGATAGACCTAAAATCATAATAGATTCATTTTTACTATTATAAATTAAATCGTAACTATTATCTAATAAATTAAACTCGGAATTTTCCATTATTTCTATAAAAGAATCTGAACTATAATCATGATTACCCTTAACAGCATATTTCCCATATTTAGAGTCTATTCTTTTTAATTCATTAGTCAAATCTTTTATAACCTTATCAGTAATATCTGTATCTTTATCAATTAAATCTCCTGTGAATACAACTAAATCTGGATTTATTAAATTAATTTTATCTACGACTTTAGAAAGTTTATTTTTATCAATTGTTTTCCCATAATGTATATCAGACAGATGAACAATTTTAAAACCCTTAAAAGATTCGGGAATTTTATTGTTTACAATTTTTGTTTCCTTAACATCAAGTCCACTAGTACTTACAAATCTACTCCAAATAATAACACTGCCAATCAAAATAAATATAATTAATATAATAATCAAGAATACTTTTAATTTACTTACTTTATATCTATCGCTTCTTTTTTCCATTATAACCACCTAAAAAATATTCATTTGTAAAAGAACTAAAAAAGTATTATGAATGAAATGAATCATTATAGGGACAAATATGTTATCTGTTTTTGTATAAATAAGTGCGAACATTGATCCTAAAAATCCATAAGGTAATAAAAATAAAATATCCGTATATGAAGTAAAACTACCAACAACATGCATTGAACCAAAAATTAAACCACTAAAAATTATGAAAAATATTTTATTTTTAAACATATCCTTAAATAGTTTTCTAAATAACATTTCTTCTTGGAAAGGCGCAATTAAACATGCAGAAATAAACATGTAAATTGGAGAAACTTTAAGAAGTTCTCTTACAGATTCTTCGTTACCAGCAATTCCTAAATGCAAGAAAACTTGTAAAAAGACATTCAAAGCAATCATACCTACAAGTCCAACTGCATAATAAGTTATACCAACTTCTAAATATTTTCTATAGTTTGATTTAATTTTTTTTAAATCTGCAAATAACTCTTTACGATATACCAATATCAATAAAATTGGAAAAGCCAAATTTATTAAAACAGATATTATTTGTCTATTTAGTTGTGAAGTATTACTAACATCTAATCCTAAAGCAAGAATAATTCCTAAAATAAAATCAGATAATATAAAATATAAAATAAACAGTCCCATAGCTAATAATTCTTTTTTATATTTTCTTAAATATGTCATTCTAACACCTTCCTATACTACCAATTATAACACACTCCTTACAAATTTATAAAAAATATATACATTTTATTTATAATGTGTTAAAATATTTTTATGCAAGGAGTGGGGATTCCCACTCTTTAAATTGATATTGGAGGTTACATATGGATATTGTAGATAAAGTTAAAAAACTTATTGAAGAACCCTTAAAAAAAGAAAATATCTTTCTTGATAGTATTACATATGAAAAAGAAGGAAGTAATTATTTTCTTAGAATAATTATTACATCAGAAAAAGGAATAGACCTAGATGAATGCATTAAAGCTACTAATATTATTAATCCAATTCTAGATGCAAATGAAGAAATAATAGAAAACCAATATATATTAGATGTATGTTCAAAAGGAGGTAATTAATATGAACGCAAAAGAATTTATCAAAGCATTAGATAACTTAGCTGAAGAGAAAAAAATAAGCAAAGATGAAATTTATGATGCAATGGAACTTGCACTTTTAACAGCATATAAAAAGAATTTTAATTCACTTACAAATGCTAGAATTGATATTAATAAAGATACTGGAGAAATAAAAATATATACAGTATATAATGTAGTTGAAGATTATGATGACCTAGATTTAGATACTGAAATATCATTAGAAGAAGCACGTAAAAAAGTAAAAGATATACAAGTAGGAGAAACTATCGAAGAAGAAGTAACTCCAAAAGATTTTGGAAGAGTTGCAGCTTCTACTGCAAAACAAGTTATAATTCAAAAAGTAAAAGAAGCTGAAAAAATAAGTTTAATGAACGAATTTGAAGATAAACAAGATGAATTAATAGTAGGAATTGTATCTATGGAAGATGAAAACAACTACTTAATAGATCTTGGAAGAACAATGGGAATTCTTCCTAAAAAAGAACTAATAGGAAATGAAAAAATTGAAATGGGTTCTTCAATTAAAGCATATGTAACAAAAGTTAGTGTATCTTCAAAATCGATAAGTATATTATTATCAAGAAAACATTATGGTTTTGTAAAAAGATTATTTGAACATGAAATTCCTGAGATCATGGATGGAACTATCTTAATACATTCTGTTGCACGTATTGCAGGAGAAAGAAGCAAAGTCGCAATAGAAAGTACTAATCCACAAGTAGATGCAGTTGGGGCATGTATAGGTGAAAAGGGTAGTAGAATTTCTAATATAATTAAAGAATTGAATGGAGAAAAAATTGATTTAGTATTATATGACAAAGATCCATCAGTTTATATAGCAAATGCTTTATCTCCAGCTAAGAATATTAGTGTAATGATTACCGATGAAAAGAAACAAGAATGTATAGCTGTAGTTGATGAAGATAACCTATCTTTAGCAATTGGTAAAAAAGGACAAAATGTTGTTTTAGCAAGTAGACTTACACATTATAAAATTGATGTTAAAACTAAAGCACAATTAGAAGAGAGTGGGATTTCAATAAAATAACTTTGAAAGGAGTGATTTTATGAAAAATAGAAAAATACCTATGAGGAGTTGCGTTGTAACAAGAGAAAAATTACCAAAAAAAGAACTTATTAGAGTTGTTAGAACTCCTTTAGGAGAAGTAATTATTGATGATGAAAAGGGAAAATCAAACGGTAGAGGAGCATACTTAAAAAAAGACGAAGAGGTTATTAATAGTGCTCGCAAAAGTAAAATACTTGAAAAACATTTAGAGACAAAAATAGATGAAGAGGTATATGAAAAATTACTTAAATTAGTTCGAAAATAAGAAAGAGGTGGTATCTATGATGAGTGTATTAGAATATGCTTTAGATATAAATAAAAGTGTTGGTGAAGTAATAGAAAGACTTAATTATCTAGGATTTGATATTACTAACGAAAATGATGAATTAACTGATGACATGATTATTGAACTTGATAATTCTTTTCAAAATGATGAAATGTTTGAAAGTGTCGAAGAACAAATTGATGATAGTGTAGAAAGCATTTCTAATTCTTCTAACATAAAAGTTGATGACACAGTAAAAAAACAAAAACTTAAGAAAAAAGATACTCGAAACCAAAATAAAAATAATAATAATTTTGCAAAATTAAAAAAAGATATGTATAAACATAAAGAAAAACTTGAAACAAATAAACAAGAGGAAGATGTTGTCGCTTACAAAGATGGTATGAGTGTAAGTGAGTTTGCAGAAGCTTTAGGTGTTAATCCTAAAGATGTAATAAAAAAATTAATCGGATTAGGACAAATGTTAGGATTAAATAATCCAATAGATTTTGATACCGCAGAAATTATCGCACTTGAATTTAAAAAACAATTGAAACATGAAGAAGCAATAGACATATCTAATTTTGAAGAGTTTGAAATAAACGATGATGAAACATCATTAGTAACTCGTCCTCCTGTAGTAACGATAATGGGACATGTAGATCATGGGAAAACAACTCTTCTAGATACGATAAGAAAAAGTGATGTAGTAAGTGGCGAAGCAGGAGGAATTACCCAACATATCGCAGCTTATCAAATAACTTACAATGATAAAAAAATTACTTTTATAGATACCCCAGGACATGCAGCATTTACAGAGATGAGAGCTCGTGGAGCTTCTGTAACAGATATAGTAATCATTATAGTTGCTGCAGATGATGGAGTTATGCCTCAAACTAAAGAAGCTATAGATCACGCAAAAGCTGCAAATGTACCTATAATAGTAGCAATAAATAAAATCGATAAACCTGGTGCAGATATTGAAAGAGTTAAAACTCAAATGAGTGAATGTAACCTTGTTCCTGATAGTTGGGGTGGAGATACTTTATTTGTAAATATTTCTGCTAAGACAGGAGAAGGTATCAATGAATTACTTGAAAATATTTTACTTATTAGTGAATTAGAAGATTATAAAGCTAATCCATCACGTTATGCACTAGGCTCAGTAATTGAATCTAGATTAGATAAAAATGTTGGTAGTGTAGTAACATTATTAATTCAAAATGGTACCTTAAGATTAGGAGACCCTATTGTTGCAGGGACAGCTCATGGTAAAGTTAGAACCCTTAAAAACGATAGAGGAATAGATTTAGTTGAAGCTCCACCTTCAACACCTGTAGAAATCACAGGAATCAGTGGTATCCCAACTGCTGGTGATAGATTTATGGCATTTGAGACTGAAAAACAAGCTAGAAGTATTGCCGAACATAGAGAAAAAATTCAAAAAGAAAAGAAGATTAATACATCATCAGTTTCTTTAGATGATTTATTCAACAAAATTCAAAGTGGAGTTAAAGAAATCAATGTACTTCTAAAAACAGATGTTAAGGGAAGCGAAGAAGCCGTAAAAAACTCTCTACAAAAAATTGATGTTGAAGGTGTAAAAATAAACATTATAAGAAGTGGGGTAGGTGCAATTACCGAAAGTGATGTTGTTTTAGCACACGCCTCAAACGCAATAATTATAGGATTTAATGTAAGACCTAATAATAAAACTGTGGAAGTTGCTAAAGAATATAATGTTGAAATAAGACTTCATTCCATAATATATAAATTAGTAGAAGAAATGGAAGCTGCAATGAAGGGAATCTTAGATCCTGAATTTGAAGAAAAAGTTTTAGGTCATGCCGAAATAAGAAAAATCTTTAAATTTTCAAAAATTGGAAATATCGCAGGTAGTTATGTACTGGATGGTGAAATTAAAAATAATTCTAAAGCAAGATTACTTAGAGATGAAATCGTAATTTACGATGGTAAAATTGCATCTATTCAAAGAGAGAAAGATCAAGTTAGCTCTGTTAAATCAGGATTTGAATGCGGTATTACTTTAGAGAATTATAGTGATATAAAAGAAGGCGACATAATAGAATCATACGAAGAAATTGAAATAAAAAGAGGGTGAAGATAATGAGTATAAAATCTGAAAAATTATCCGATCAATTTGCCGAAGAAATAAGTAAAATTATCGCACTAGAACTTAAAGATAAAAGTGTAGGTTTTGTCACAATTACAAGTGCAGATGTAACAAGTGATTTAAGTTATGCAAAAATTTATTTTACTACTCTTGGCGCTGATAAAAAAATAGCAGAAAAAAATCTAAATAAAGCTTGCGGTTTTATAAAAAATGAACTTTCTAAAAGAATCGATATAAGAAAAATGCCTGAAATGGAATTCATTTATGATGAATCGATTGAATATGGTGAAAAAATCGAAAAAATTATCGAAGATATTCATGAAAACAAAAATTAACATCCATAAAATAATGGATGTTTTTTATTTTGTATTTTATTCTGGAAAAAAATCAATTATTATTGTATAATTATGATAATAATGGTATGGTGATAGCAATGAGAAAAAATGGATTTATAATATCGACTACTTTATATGGAATATTTGGTATTATGATGATTACAGTTTTTTACATATTATATATTTTAGGAGCAAATCGTACTTTAGTTAATACAAGTACTGCTCAAGCAAAAAAAGGAATTGAAACTTATAATTATGATAAAGTTTATGTAAATTTTTTAGGATCGGAAAGTGATTTAAATAGTAAAGTTTCTGATAGTAATATCGATGAATTAGTGAAAAAATTAGAAAGTAAAAATATATATATGGAATATGACAAAAGCTTTACTAGTACTGAAACAATAGATATAGATAATGATAACGTTAATGCACCATTTTATCAAAATATCATTCTAAAAAAAATATATGAATATAAATCAAATGAGGAAGATGATAATTATTATTATTGCAGTCCTTATGGTGATAACAGTGAGATGCTTGGAAGTACGATTATTGGGCTATCTCCAAATGGTTCTAAATTTTTGGGGGTTACAAAAAACGGATACATTGTATTTATGGAGATCTTTCGACATGATGATAGGGATGTTGAAGTTACTTATATATTTATTGATAAAAACGATAATGAAAAAAGGTTTACTATCAGATCTACTAATGAAAAAATATTAAGAATCGATAGAATAGGATCAATAAGAAGTTTTTTTAATCAAAGTAAAAACGATAGTGTCGATATATGTATGGAAGTTGAAGGGGATTATTATAGAGAATATAATAAGATAATAACACTCAATTATAATGATTTTTCATATGAAACAATTGACATGGAAGAGGGTTCATGTGATGAAGAAACGTATGAAATTTTAAAAGGATATAGCGAAGAATCAGTAACACCACTTACAATACATGGAGAAGGAACTAAAACGGATAGTGTTTCTACATCTTGTAATAATAAGGATATCTGTGTTACGTTAATAGATGATTTAGATAAACATTTTTTAGGTGAAAAGCTTTATTCATACGCCAATTCTTCTGGAAGTATATTTGTAAATAGTAATAATTCTAATTTAAAGAGATATGGTGATGTTATTGCAATTCAAGAAGAAAGTTCTGCTACAAATGATAATAATATTGATAAATGTAATCTGACTGCTTACATGGTATGGTATCCTCCTAAATACAGCACCATTACATCCAGTGTTAAAGTATTTAATCTGACTAACTCAAATAAAGATCCAAATACTCAGTATCAAAAACAATACTATGTATTTGTAAGTCAGGATAATAAGGATGCCTTAGGTATTTCAAGAATTGAATTTAATGATACTTTAAATAACACTTTAAATAAAGCAATTAATACCAGAAGTTTATTATTTAGTGATAATCCTACTGTGTTTCCTGTTACAAATAATGTAAGCACATATGAGTATAATTCAAATGTTTTAGATATATTAGAAAATCAAATAATTGACGATTTAGGATAGGAAGTGATAGTGAGTGAAACAAAAAAATGGATTTACTTTAGTAGAATTATTAGCAACAATATCTATATTAGTAATAATTGTTTCGATAGCTATCCCTTCAATCATAAATATTAGAAGTAATAATGAGGATAAAAATGAAAGAAATATTATGGAAACTATTGAAACTGCTGCAGAAAGTTACATATACTCTTATAATTTATATGATCAAGTAATAGATTCAACTAGTAGTAAAAGAAAATGTATAGCTATTACCGAACTCATAGATAAAGGGTTACTAAAAAATGATAATAACATTAATGTTTTAAAGAATTCAGAATATGTATCAATATATATTACAGATAACGAAATAAAATATGAATTAGAATCAAATCGTGATAGATGTGATTCTGAGATCGTTTATGTAGAAAATGAAACAGAAAATGATGATCCAAGTAATCCAGATCATGAAACTACTTCTGAAGAAGAAGAGGCAAAATATAGAGTAGATTATAGTGGTGCCAATCCACCTATACTTTCTGATGGATTAATTCCTGTAAGATATGATGAAACAAAAGAAGCATGGGTAAAAGCCGATATAACTAATAGTGCATCAATTAAATGGTATGATTATGATAATAAGCAGTGGGCAAATGCAGTAACTGTAACAAGTTCTAGTAGAACAGATTATCAAAATGCTACATCTGGTACAACTGTAGACATGAGTGATATAGAAAGTATGTGGGTGTGGATACCAAGATTTAAATATAGAATAACCTTTCAATCTATAGGAGTACAAAATTCACATTCACATTTTTTACAATTTAATGAAGAGCCTGGTATAATTGATATAGTATTTGAAAGAGGAACTGCTACTACAGGAGCATCCTATAGAGAAGCAGGTGTTAAAAACGATTCAGTAATTGGTAGAAATATGAGTACTTTAGCTATATCTGAATATTATACGCATCCTGCATTTAGAGATGGATATAACGTATATAATTCTTCGAGATATGATTTAGGTGGGTGGAATAAGGAATTAACTGGTTTCTGGGTGGGAAAGTTTGAAACAGGAAATTCAATTTCTAATCCTTTAATAAAACCAAATATTACTAGTATTTCTTCAACACTATCAAATCATAAAAATAGCACAAAATTGTTTACTTCATCAGGCAATAAATATGGACTTTCTACAAGTTGGAATTCTCATATAATGAAAAATACCGAATGGGGAGCAGTAGCATACCTATCACAAAGTAAATATGGTAAAGCTAGCGAAATATACCCAAACAGAAATAGTTCATATACAACAGGATGTTCTACAGGAGTTAGTAGTTGTGGTACCTATGAAGCACCTAATTCAGATTATAATGAATACTCTGATTGTGATAGTATACCGCAAGATATTTGTATAGAATATAATGAAACAAGTAATTCTAAAACAGGCATGAGTGCGTCAACTACGGGAAATGTTTATGGAATTTATGATATGAATGGAGGAAGAAATGAAGTAGTAATGGGCGGAACTGCAAATGTATGTACAAGTAGAAATGTAGAATGCGATTATTATCCATCGGGAAGTGAACTTTATAGTTCTAGAAAATTAGGTGATGCAACATTTGAAACAAGACAATGGTATAGGAGTAAATTTGAATATATAAATGGTTCTATAAATCATAGTTTTTCTACGATTCCTAGTTCTGAATTACCAAGTGATTCTTATATTTTACGAGGAGGAAGTTATAATTCAAAATGGCGTGTATATGAACAAAAAAATTATTTAAATGCAGGGATTTTCTATGTAGAGTTTAACACCTCTTCATCAGATACAACTTATAGAAATGTTTTAATACCATAAATATAAATTGAAAGAGGTTTTATAATGAATGGAATAATTCTAATTGATAAACCTAAAAATTATACAAGTAGAGATGTTGTAAATATTATAGGAAAAAAGTTGCATACTAAAAAAATAGGACATACAGGAACTTTAGATCCGATTGCAACAGGAGTCCTTGTATTATGTGTTGGTAAATATACAAAATTAGTAGATATACTTACTTCTTATAATAAAGAATATATCGCAACCGTAATTTTAGGAATTGAAACTGATACTTTAGATATAACAGGGAACATATTAGAAGAAGAAAAATGTTTTATAGATATTGATAAAATTATAATGACATTAAAACATTTTGAAGGTAAATATATACAAGAAGTTCCAAAGTATTCAGCTGTTAAAATAAATGGGAAAAAACTATATGAGTATGTTCGTAATAATGAAGATGTTGTTCTTCCTAAACGTGAAGTAGAAATTAAAAATATAGAATTAATTGATAAACCTATTTATGAAAGTGAAAAAACAATTTTTAAATTCAAAACAACTGTTTCAAAAGGAACATACATAAGAAGTCTAATTAAAGATATTGGTACTTTTTTAGGTGTTAAAGCAACTATGAAAGAGCTTAGGAGAACAAGACAAGGTAACTTTTCAATCGATAAGTGTAACAAGATAGATGACACAAATTATAAAGTTTTAAATATTGAAGAAATAGTTGATTATCCAATAATAAATATCAAAAATGATAAATTAAAAAACCAAGTTTTAAATGGTGCATTAATTGAAAACATATATGAAAATGATATAATAATGTTTAAATTAGATGACAACGTAGTAGCACTTTACAAAATTTATGATAAAGACAAATCATTATTAAAACCTTATAAGATGTTATTGTAAAATACATTAAAATTTGTTAATATAAAAATAGTCATAGGAGGGATTTTATGAATCCAGAAAATAACAACTATTATGGGAACAATTATAATATGCAAAATGGAGGAGTAAATAATTCATATTCTCAAATGCTAAACCAAGGTCAAGGATATAATAATCAACAAAATAATTATGCAAATCCATATTTAAGCTATAAACATTTTAGTGAAGATAGTAACTATGCAGATCCAACTCCACCACCACCACCAGTAGAAATTTTAACTGAAGATAATGAAAAAAAGGGTATAAGTAGTTTAGCTTCCTCTTTAGTTGGTGGTACGCCACAAAATAATAATGTTTCTCCACAAAATGTAAATAATTTTCAAAATCAAGGATACAACAATCAACAATATATGTATCCTCCTAATAATGGAATGTATAATCCATATTACCAACAAAACATGGGATATAATCAAAATCAACAATATCCAAATCCTAATATGTATCCTAATTCTAACCCTTCTAATCCAAACAATAATCAAAATAATTCAAATTAAAATATTAGATTTATCTAATATTTTTTTGTTATAAAAATAAAATTAAATAGGTGATAAAATGTTTACCAAAATATTTTTCTTTTTATTTGGATTTGGTTTAATAGTTATAGGTTCAAGTGTACTAATAATGTATCTAAATTTACTAACAATCGGGTATAGTTTTTCAGATTATGTTAATTTTATAATTAGAAGACCTGAATTTTACTATTTAATAGTGGGATTTATTATTTTAACATTAACAATAATTTTATCAGGAGGAGAAAAATATGAACTATATTTATGATATTTTAGTAAATTTTAATGAAAAAGAAGTTTATGATTTTTATGAATGGGAAAAAACAGATAATATAGAACATTTAAGAAGAATTCCAATTTTTAAAGTTAATACTAGTACCTTAAAAGATTTTAAAAAAAATAGAGTAAAAATAAGTAATGATTTCCTTTTAAGACTTAAAAATAAAACTGAAATTTTTTGTAACAAGTTAATACAATTTATAGAATATGCTTCTATTTTTACAGATGGATCGGATTTAGTAGTAACCGAATTTTCAAAAGAAGGAGAACAAATTTTAAAAAGTAGTATGTTATTAGATGAGGCATTAGATGCCTTAGATGAAAGTGATTTTATGAACGAAACTTCAATTGAGTATGAAGTAATTGAAAAACTAAATTATGATGAATTTAAAACTCGAAACGAAAGAAAAATATTCGATTATATAAAAAAAGAGTTAAACATTTTAATTAAAAGCAAAAATTATGATAAACTAAAATATCTATATTTCGAGTGGTATAATAAAAAAGAAAAAAATATAAACAAAATAATAGAAGAACTAAATAAAATATTAAATTTAGAATTTTCCTCTAAACATACAAAATTATTTGAATTAATAAAATTTTCCAATATGAAAAAACAATTATAAACTAAAAACGAATATATTACTTTTATATTCGTTTTTTAGTTTAAATAAATATTCTCTCACACAAAGAAACTAGGTCCTCCTTCATAAGAAGTATTTGCTTTTTCCTGTGTATCATAAGTATTTGAATTAGAATAATTATTAGCATTAATATTAGTATTATTTGTATATTGTTGATTACTATTATTAGAAATATTTTTATTGTCGTCTTTATTAAATTCATTTACAACCTTAAACATAGTTTTCATATTACTGAAAATAGGTTTTATTTGATAAAATGCAGGAATTGCTTGATTAATTATACCTAAAGTTTTTTGAGTATTTGATAATAAACTAGACCAGTTAATCCCACTTTTTGCTACTGTACCAAGTCCATAAGGTGAAAATCCTCTATTTCCAAACATATATAATCCCCCTTATCACAGTATATGATGAATTAAGTTTTTGTTTACAAATATTAAAAGTTCATATTATATATTTTGTTAAATTTTTATTTAAAAAAAACTTTTTATATGATATACTTTTTTATAGTAGGATAGAAAGGAGATAAGAGTTTATGAAATTTATCACTAACTTTTTCATATATTTTTACAGAATTGTTTCCTTTTTATTCAAGAATTTTTTCTATGGAATATGGACAGTAATATATGGAATATTACACATTATATGGCTAATAATTTATACATTTTCCAAATACTTATATTTAGCTGAAAAAAAATTGTTTAGTATATTTATACCAAAGAAAAAAAATAAAGTTAAACCCAAAGTCTCTTCGAAAAAATTAGAACCTAAAAAAACTAACAATATTACCCATGATAAAATAAATGAAACTAAACATCATGAAACAAAAATAAATATAAAAGAGGCTAAAAGACAAGCAAAACAAAAAGAGAAAGAAAAAGTCAAAAATCTTTCATTATCTAAGAGAATAGGTGCATCTTTATCTCGTAAATTTAACAATTTAAGTATAGTAAAAGACCGTAGAAACCGTCAAGAAATGAAAAGACAAGTATTACTTATAAATTTCGAAGGCGAAGATGTTGAAAAAAGTGATAAAAAACAAACATATATTTACGAAGCTAAAAGTCCAGAAGGCAAATTCATAAAAGGTAAATTTGATGCTTATTCAAAAGTAGATGTACATTCGTTTTTATTAAATGAAGGATATGAAGTTTATGATATCAAAACTTCCAAATGGATAAACTTTTTATATGGTAGTTCTGCACTTTCAAAATCTAAATACACTAAAAAAGAATTGATTTTCTTTTTAACACAACTATCAACCTATTTAAGAAGTGGGATACCTTTAGTAGATGCGATTAGAATATTTTCTAAGCAAGAAAAAAAAGAAAACAAAAGAAAAATCTTACAATCTATTATATATGAACTAATAATGGGAGAATCATTTAGTAATGCCCTTGAAAAACAGGGTGATGCTTTTCCTAAGTTACTTATAAATATGATCAAAACTGCCGAAATGACTGGTGAACTTCCCGATACATTAGATGATATGTCAAACTATTATGAAACTGCTGAAAAAACACGTAAACAAATGATAAGTGCGATGACATATCCATCGATTGTATTTGTAATGGCTGTCGCAATCATTACTTTCATAATGCTTTTTGTTATCCCACAATTCGTAGATATATATGATGACATAGATGCTGAAATACCTGGTATTACTTTATTTGTAATAAGCGTAAGTGATTTCTTAAGTAATTATTGGATGTTTGTATTTGGAGGAATAGCTTTACTTATCTTAATCTTTATATTCTTATACAAAAAGATAAAACTATTTAGAACGGCTATACAATATATTGCTATGCATATTCCTGTAATTGGTAAGATAATTATTTATAATGAAGTGACTATGTTTACCAAAACCTTTGGCTCTTTATTAAACCACAATGTTTTTATAACAGATAGTATGGAAATTTTAAGTAAAATTACGAACAATGAAATATATAAAATGATAATTTTTGATACCATGACTAATCTAGCTAAAGGTGAAAGTATATCAACTTCATTTAAAGATCACTGGGCTTTTCCTGTAGTTGCATATGAAATGCTTTTAACCGGAGAAAGAACAGGAGAACTTGGTAAAATGATGGATAAAGTAGCTGATTTTTACCAAGAACAACATAACAACTTAGTAACTCAAATGAAAAGTTTTATAGAACCACTTATGATAGCCTTTCTAGCACTCGTAGTTGGAGGATTATTATTAGCAGTAGTTATTCCAATGTTCAGTCTATATAATCAAATTTAGTAGGGGGAATCTTTATGTATTACACAATAATATTTTTCATTCTAGGTCTTATTTTAGGATCATTTTATACTGTAATAGGACTTAGACTACCTAATAAAGAATCTATAATAAAACCACGTAGTCATTGTCCAAATTGTAAAAGAAAATTAAAATGGTATGAATTAATACCTATATTTTCATATATTATTCAAAGAGGAAAATGTAGAGGCTGTAAAAAACATATCTCAATAAAATACCCATTATATGAACTTTTAACGGGTATTTGTTTTGCGCTTTCTTATATAGTTTTTGGACTTTCTTTAAAAATTATAATGCCTTTAACTCTTATAAGTTTACTAATAATTGTAATAATAAGCGATATTGAATATATGATTATACCCGATGAAATAATAATTTTTGGTTCTATTTTACTTATTGTAGAAACCTTATTTATAAATGGTATGAATGGTTTTTTGGCTTCTGTTGTTAATTCTATTTTATTTTTTATAACGATGTATTTAATAAAAAAAGTTGGAGACTTTATTTTTAAAAAAGAGTCCTTAGGTGGCGGAGATATTAAACTAATGGCGATGATTGGTATATGTTTCCATATCAAAACCATAGTTGTAATCATTTTTATTGCGTCATTTATCGCACTTCCATATGCAATTATAGTAATGTTAAAGAAAAAAGAAGCTATGGTTCCGTATGGTCCATTCTTAAGTCTTACTTCAATCGCATTAATTCTTCTTAAACAAAATTTTATGTCCTTAATAGATTTAATAAATTATATAGTGTAAAACTATTTAAAAAAGTTTAAAAATTTGATATAATTTTTATATTAATAATAGGGGTGTAAATATGAATAAAAAGGGACAAGCTTTAGTAGAATTCGTAATTATATTACCCATATTACTATGTATTTTATTTGCCATGATCGATTTTGGAATGATAATATATAATAAAAATAGACTTGAAAATAAAATAAACGATGTAGTAAATATGGTCAAAAATGATGAATCTTTAGAAGAAATTGAAAAATTTGTAAAAGAAGATACAAATAGAAGTACAACCTATGAAATAACTCATGATAAAAATATTACGGTAAAGCTTTCGAGTTCTATCGATATCATAACACCTGGACTAAATGTTATTCTAGACAATCCTTATGAAGTTTCAGCAAGTAGGGTTATATATGAAGAATAATAAAGGTCAAACGCTTGTTACCTTTGTAATAATGTTACCTATTATTATAATTTTACTAGCAGCCATAGTAGATATTGGATATATGTATATGGAAACAAGTAAAGTTAATAGTATTAACAGATTAGTAATTGATTACGGTTTAGATAATTTAAAAACAGATAGTATCGATACTAAAATTACTAATTTAGTTAAGGAAAATGATGAACAACTCAAAGTTAAAGAATTAAAAATTGAAGATAATAAAATAAAACTTGAAATAGAAAAAAACATGAAAAGTATTTTTGGCCAAGTAATAGGAATTAAAACTTATAAAATAGTTTCTAATTATGAAGGAATCTTAAAAGAGAATAAAAAACAGATTATTAAGGGTTAGGGTGATAATATGCCTAAATTTAAAAAAGCAAAAACAATATGTATTACCAGTACCAAAGGTGGAGTAGGTAAAACTACAGTTACCTTAAATTTAGCGGCAGTATATAGCTTATTAAATAAGAAGGTATTAATAATAGATTTAGATTTATATAGTGGAGGAATCGCACTTTCCTTAAATGCAAACATAGATAAAACTGTATTCAATGTAGTAGATGACATGATGAATAATAGATTTAGATCTATTTTAGATTACACCACAAAATATAACGAAAATATAGATATTATTCCTTCACCTAAAGACCCAAGACAAGCTATGAAAATAGAAAGTAAATATATAGATTTATTACTTTATAATGCTGAAATAAAATACGATGTAATACTTATAGATACTACACATGTTTTAAATCATCTTAATTTAACTATAATGGATAGGTCATATAATAATCTATTTATCATTACTAATGATGCAGTAGCTTTAAAAAACACAAAATCCTTAATCGCAATTTTTAATGATAATTTAATCGATAATTATAAGATTTTATATAATGAATCTATAGATATTTTTAGAAATTACTTTTCTTTATTTGACATGAAATCTATTATAAAAGCAAATATTGATTATACACTTAGTAAGAATTTTTATACTAAAAGTATAGATAACTATTTAATTGCGGGTAAAATTCCTTTTTTAGATACCAAGTTTCAAAAAACACATAAAAAAGATCTTGAAAATCTAAAAAATATGGCAAATGATTTGATTGCAGACACAAAGAAAAAGAAGGTGAAAGATAATGTCTAAACGAACTTTGACCGAAGTATTTAATATTAGTCCTTCTAAAAATCAAACAAAGATACTGACAGATTATGAAGTTTTTCCAAATAAGGAACTTTTAGATAATCTTAGAAATCAAATCATTCAAAATATAATAGATAATAAAATTCCAAAAGACAAAAATCTTAAAGATTATATAAACATTGAAATAGATAAAACTCTAGAAGGATATGACTTATCTAACCTAGCACGTGCACATATATACAATTTAATAGACAATGAAATAAATGGATATGGTCCTATTACTGAATTATTAGAAGATGAAAATATTACAGAAATAATGGTAAATGGTCCAAATGAAGTATATATTGAAATGAATGGTAAAGTTGTCAAAGATGAATCAGTTTCTTTTATAAATAATGACCATATAATAAGAACTGTTCAAAGAATGATTCAGCCCCTAGGTAGAACTATAGATGTATCTAATCCTATGGTAGATTCTAGACTTCTAGATGGCTCTAGAATAAATGCGGTTATCCCACCACTTTCTTTAAACGGTCCTGTTGTAACCATCAGAAAATTTAAAAGAACTTTAAATAATATAGATGATTTTTTAAGAAATGGTACTCTGACACCCTATATGGCAAGATTTTTATGTGCTTGTGTAGAAGCTAATTTAAACATAATAATCAGTGGGGGAACAGGCGCAGGTAAGACAACACTTTTAAATATTTTATCTTCATTTATTCCAAATGATCAAAGAATAATAACAATTGAAGATGCTGCGGAATTAAAGTTAGAACAGACACATGTTATCTCTTTGGAAACTAGAACTCAAAACTATGAAAATCAAGGAGAGATTACAATAAGAGATTTAGTTAGAAATTCACTTAGAATGCGTCCCGATAGAATAATAGTAGGGGAAGTAAGAGGTAAAGAAGCTTTCGATATGTTACAAGCTATGAATACAGGTCATGATGGTTCTCTAACTACTATGCATGCTAATTCACCTATAGATTCATTGAATAGATTAGAATCTATGGTTATGATGGCAGGATTAGATATCCCTATCAGGGCAATTCGTGAATATATATATAACGCAATTGATATTGTTGTACATATTGAAAGACTTAGTGATGGAAGAAGAAAAGTTACGTCAATTTCTGAAATTACAGGTCTAAAAAACGATGATTTACAACTACAAGAAATTTTTGCATTTAGACAAAAAGGACTTACATCTAGAGGAGAAGTTGATGGAGAATTTATTTTATATAACTATATACCAGAAGTATATAAAAAAATAAAATCGAGAGGAATTACAGATTTAAAAGATATCTTTGGGAAGTAGGTGATCGACATGGGAACTTTTAATTTGGAAATATTTATACTTCAAGTTATACTTATCTTTATCTTTATAATTTTAATATTTCAAATTTTAAGATATCATCATACCGCATATTTGGAAAAACGTATTGGAAAATATGCGATAGATCCTATTAATAGTCGTTATACTTCAATTTTTGATAAATTTTCTAGAAGATTAAGAATCATAGTAAAAAGTATTGGAAATATTTTAAACAAATCTGTAGTAATTAAAAATTATTCTAATAGATATAGTAAATATATAGAATATACAGAAGATGAAAACGAAAATGACTTTTATAAATTTAGACCTATAGATTACGTATCTATAAAAATAATAACCATTATTTCATTAATTGTGATTGCAGCAGTATCTAATATCTTTAGATATAAATATTTTTCATTTTTACAATTCTTTTTAATCTTTATAGTAGGATTCTTTTCAATGGATGTTTTTCTGTATTTTCAAGACAGAAGACGTAAAAAACAAATTGATGAAGACATGCTAAAAGCCATAATAATAATGAATAGTGCTTTCAAAAGTGGAAGAACGACAATGCAAGCAATTGAAATTGTTAAAAACGAGCTTGTAGGTCCGATTGGTGAAGAATTTAAAAAAATGTATGTAGATATTTCTTTTGGATTATCTTTAGATGTAGTATTTGAAAGATTTTCAAAAAGAATAAATAACGAAGATGCAAAATATATTACGGCTTCTTTAACAATTCTTAATAAAACAGGAGGAGATATTGTAAAAGTATTTTCATCTATAGAAAAAACTTTCTTTGAAAGAAGAAAACTAAAAAATGAATTTAGAACTTTAACTGCAAGTTCTAGTATAATGTTTAAATTTTTACTTGCGGTACCTTTTACATTTTTCTTAATTTTGTTTGTTTTAAACCCAACGTATTTTAATCCTTTAATTAATTCAAAAGAAGGATTAGTTATTTTATTTATTATTTTACTAATATTTATTTTATATATATATTTTATAAGACGTATAATGAAAATTAAGGTGTGATAATATGAAGAAAGAATTTTCTATGGCTAGAAAGTTATATACTCAAAGTTCTATAAATAAAACGACAGAGAAAATAAAATTACTTGGTGTATATAATAAGATAAATCCTTTAACATTTTTAAACATAAGACTTTTGTCATCTATAATTATTTTCTTTGTACTTTTATATTTTTTAGAACTAGGTTATATTTACGCACCAATTATTTCTATTTTATATTATATTTTCATATATTATTTTGTAATTGATTATAGAATTAAAAAAAGAAGTAAAAAATTAGAAATGGAAGCGCAATATTTTTTTGAAGTGTTGACTTTATCAATTGAAACAGGTAGAGATTTAAAAAGTGCTTTAGAAATTACTGTTAAAAACATCGATTCTGAAATATCTGATGAATTTAAAAAAACCCTAGAAGAAGTAAACTATAGTAAAAGCTTAGAAGAAGCCTTAAGAGACATGAGAAAACGTATTCCTTCAGATAATATAAATAACATTATTTTAAATATAAGTCAGACAAGCATTTTTGGTGGAAATATAATCGATACAATGCATAATCAAATAGATTTTCTTGCAGATAAAAGAATCCAAGAAATACGAGGTCAAATTTCAAAACTTCCAATGAAAATAAGTATAATATCTGTTGTGTTTTTTATACCCTTAATGTTACTTTTAATTTTAGGACCTGTAGTTTTAAATATTCTACATTAATAATGAGAATATAAACTGATAGACAAATTTCAAAATTTCTTATATAATTGTTAACGAGGTGATTAATATGTCAGGACATAGTAAATGGGCAACAATAAAAAGAAAAAAAGGAGAAAATGATGCTGCACGTGGAAAAGTATTTCAAAGACTTGCAAAAGAAATTTATGTAGCTGCACGTAATGGAGATGCTGATCCTGCAAATAATCCATCATTGAGAATGATAGTTGAAAAAGCAAAAAGCCAAAATATGCCTAAAGATAATATTCAAAAGGCAATAGATAAAGCAAAAGGTACGGGAAACGGTGAAGAATACACTGCAATAAGATACGAAGGATATGGACCTGGTGGAATTGCATTTATGGTAGATTGTCTTACAGATAATAAAAATCGTACTGCATCGGCAGTAAGAAGTTCTTTTACAAAAAAAGGTGGAAATCTAGGAACTGATGGAAGTGTTTCATATATGTTTGAAAGGAAAGGAATTATTATAATTCCTAATACTTATGATGAAGAAGAACTAATGATGAATGTACTAGATAATGGTGCTATAGATTTTATTACTAATGATGATAATTATGAAATATATACTGCTCCTGAAGATTTTATTAAAGTAAAAGATGGATTAATCAGTATGGGAATAAATGACTTTATAATGAGTGAAGTAACTTATATTGCTTCTAACGAAATAAATGTCGATGATTCAACTAGGCAAAAAGTTGAAGGATTAATTGAAACTTTGGAAGATATAGATGATGTTCAAGAAATATATCATAATATGAGTGAAAATTAAAAAACGAGATTGTATCTCGTTTTTAAAATTCCAAAATTTCAGGTTCTTCCTTAGAAGTATTAAAATCTATTACATTACTATTAGTTTCTGGCATAAAAGTGTTATTATCTATAGAATTAACATTTTCTTGATTGCTATTTTCAACATTTTTAATACTAGGATCTACAATAAATGTTTCATTAGAATTTGTTCTATCATTTCCAAATAAGTTTTGATTATTATTACCAAAAATGTTTCCTTCGGAATTATCTAAAGTTTTATTCATATTTTCAGCAGGAGAAAGTACAATATTTTCTTTATTTAATTTTTTTATTTTATTTTCAGTAAAATTATTATCATTTAAAACCTTTGGCATTTCAGAAGCATTCTTCTTAAGAATTTCAGAAATTTTATTACTATGGGCATCCATTAGTTCATCTTCTAATTCAATTAGTTTTATTATCTCTTCTAAAGAAGTTATTCCATTTATAACTTTTATTAGTCCATCTTGAAGCATTGTTATAGTATCAGTCTTATCGTATACTAATTCTCTTAATTTTTCTTTACTTAAATTATTAGAGATAGCATCTTTAATTTCTTCATTGATAAGTAATACTTCTTGAATTGCTGTTCTCCCACGGTATCCATTCGTACATTCTTCACAAGAACCTGGAACATATATTTCTTCGACATCAATACCTAAAGCCTTTTTAAAAATTTGTTTTTCATAATCTGTAGTTTTTCGCTTTTGTTTACAATGATCACATAGTTGTCTAGCAAGTTTTTGAGAAATAATACCTGTTAATGCAGTACCAAGTAAATATCTTTCAACATCCATATCTAAAAGTCTTTCGATTGTGCTTAGAGAGTTATTGGTGTGTACTGTAGATAAAACTAGGTGTCCTGTAATAGAAGCTCTAACAGCAATTTGAGCAGTTTCAGTATCTCTTATTTCTCCAATCATTACAATATTAGGATCTTGTCTTAAAATAGAACGTAAAACGTTCGCAAAAGTTAACCCAATTTCACTGTTTACCTGAATTTGATTTACGCCTTCAACATCCATTTCTATTGGATCTTCAACTGTCATTATATTTATATTTTCATTGTTAAGTCTTTGTAAAATAGAGTATACTGTAGTACTTTTACCTGTTCCTGTCGCACCTGTTAC
>CALVYE010000012.1 GCA_944372025.1 uncultured Bacilli bacterium
AACCCCAGTTGAATATAGAACTCAACTAGGGTTCAAATAAATTCTTTTTAACTGTCTACTTTTTGTTGACTAGTTCATTAAAAAATCTTCTTTTTATAATATATAAAAGTATGATATAATTAATAACTGAATAAAAAAAAGAGGTGATTTTCATGGATGATACAATAGCGGCAATTTCAACTGCCTTAGGTGTAGGTGCAATTTCAATCATTAGAGTAAGTGGACCACAATCAATAGAAATAGTAAATAAAATTTTTAAAGGAAAAGACTTATCGAAATGTGAATCACATACAATAAATTATGGACATATAGTTGATAATGATGAAATTATAGATGAAGTTTTAATAATGTTAATGAAAGCACCCAAAACTTTTACACTTGAAAATATCATTGAAATAAATTGTCATGGTGGAATTGCAACTACAAATAAAATATTAGAACTATTATTAAATAATGGCTGTAGACTTGCAGAACCAGGAGAATTCACAAAGAGAGCTTTTTTAAACGGAAGAATAGGTCTTATAGAAGCTGAATCAGTTATGGATATTATAAATTCTGAAACCGAGTTAACAAGAAAACTTGCTATAAATGGAATTGAAGGTAAAATATCAAAGTTGATAAAAAATTTAAGACAAGAAATTATAGAAATTTTAGCAAATATCGAAGTAAACATAGATTATCCTGAATATGAAGATGCAATAGAAATGACAAATAAAATTTTAAATGAAAAACTAATATATATAAAAGATGAAATCAATAAAATTTTAATTAAATCTCAAAATACAAAAATATTAAAAGAAGGTATAAAAATTGGGATATTTGGAAGACCAAATGTAGGAAAAAGTAGTATATTAAATAGATTATTAGAAGAAGATAAAGCTATAGTTACAAATATTGAAGGAACAACACGTGATATTGTTGATGGAACTTTTATTTTAAATGGAGTGACTATAAAACTTATTGATACCGCAGGAATAAGAACAACAAATGATATAGTTGAAAAAATCGGAGTAGAAAAAAGTAAAAAAACTTTAGAAGAAGTAGATTTAATAATTGTTGTTTTAAATAATAATGAAGAATTAACAAATGATGATAAAGAAATTCTAGAAATTACAAAAAATAAAAATAGAATAATTTTAGTAAATAAAAATGATTTACCTAATAAATTAGATTTATCTATTTTCAAAAATGAAGATGTTATAACAAGTAACACGACAACTATAGAAGGATTAGATAATCTTAAAAATAGAATTATTGAGATATTTAATTTAGGAAAAATAGATGATAAAGATTTAACATATTTAAGTAGTGCTAGAAGTATATCCTTATTAAAAAAATGTGTAGATATAATTAATGAAATTGATGTTTCAATAATGAATGATATACCAGTAGATATGATACAAATAGACTTAAAAAATATATGGGATATTTTAGGAGAAATCATAGGAGAATCTTATGATGATGAATTGATTGATCAATTATTCACTCAATTTTGCTTAGGAAAATAATAGATTAGGAGAAAAATATGGATAAATATTGTTCAAATTGTGGAAATAAATTAGAT
Source organism: uncultured Bacilli bacterium (assembly GCA_944372025.1). Classification (GTDB taxonomy): domain Bacteria; phylum Bacillota_I; class Bacilli_A; order RF39; family UBA660; genus JAFSEX01. Next base: position 1,565 of record CALVYE010000012.1, read on the forward strand.
TATGAAGCTGATGTATGTTTAAAATGTGGAAAATTAATTAATAAAAGTAAAATATATCAAAAAGGAAAGGGTAGAAGTATAGCCAGTATGATATTAGGCATAGTTGCATGTTTTTTTACATTAATAATGGTACTTAATTTTAATGAAACAAACAATGAAATAATATATTATACCGACTTTCCATCTATTATAGCTTATTTAATAGGATATTCAATTTTTTCGTTGCCTACTTCAATTACGGGATTATGTCTAAGTATAAGTGGTATAAAAATAGAAAAAAGTGGATTTAATATATCAGGAGTAATTCTAAATAGTATTTCACTAATAATTGTAACAATTATAATTTTATGTCATTTAACTTATGCAATTTAAGAATCATTTAAGTTGATTCTTTTTTTCTTGTTAAATACTCAATATTTTTGTATAATATGTTAGAAATAAATTTTATAAAGAAATTTTTAGGAAGTGATAAAATGCAATATGAAATAGTAGTAGTTGGTGGAGGTCATGCAGGAGTTGAAGCAGCCCTAGCAGCCGCACGTATAGGACATAAAACACTTTTAATAACCGGAAATATTAATAATATAGCAAGTATGCCTTGTAATCCTTCAATAGGGGGGAGTGCTAAAGGTATTGTTGTACGTGAAATAGATGCTCTAGGCGGACAAATGGGTAAAACAGCCGATAAAACTCATATTCAAATCAAAATGTTGAATTCTTCTAAAGGACCAGCTGTTAGAAGTTTAAGAGCTCAAGGAGACAAAATTACTTATCCTAAAGAAATGATAAAAATATTAAAAGCTCAAGAAAATTTAACTTTACTTGAAAATATGGTAGAAAATCTTATTGTAAAAGATAATAAAGTATGTGGAGTAATATTAGAAGATGATACCGAAATAACAAGTGAAATAGTAATATTAACGACAGGAACTTATTTAAAATCAGATATCTTAGTTGGAGATAGTAGAACACGAAAAGGACCTAATAATGAAAAACCATCTATGCATTTAAGTGATAATTTAAAAAAATTAGGTTTTGAAATAATAAGACTTAAAACTGGAACCCCACCAAGATTAGATAAATATAGTATCGATTATTCTAAAACAAGAAGAGAAGATGGAGATAAAAAATATTGGACTTTTAGTTTTGATAATGATCCTTTATATGATATTGATAAACAAGAACCATGCTACTTAGTTTATACAAATTCAAAAACACATGAAATAATAAAAGAAAACCTAAATAAGTCTAGTATGTATGGTGGATATGTAGAAGGTGTAGGTCCAAGATATTGTCCATCAATTGAAGATAAAGTAGTAAGATTTTCAGATAAAGAAAGACATCAACTATTTTTAGAGCCAGAATCATTATATTATGATGACATATATTTACAAGGATTTTCTACAAGTATGCCTTATGATGTCCAAGAAAAAATGGTTCACAGTATAGAAGGTTTAGAAAATGTTAAAATTTTAAAATATGCATATGCAATTGAATATGATGCAATTAATCCTTTACAAATGAATGCATCTTTAGAAAGTAAAATTTTAGAGAATTTATTTACTGCAGGTCAAATCAATGGAACAAGTGGTTATGAAGAAGCTGCTGCTCAAGGACTACTTGCAGGTATAAATGCATCCTTAAAACTAGAAAAGAAAAAGCCATTAATTTTAAAAAGAAATGAAGCATATATAGGAGTATTAATAGATGATTTAGTAACTAAAGGAACACTAGAACCTTATAGACTTTTAACTTCAAGAGCAGAATTCAGATTATTATTAAGACACGATAATGCGGATTTAAGACTTAGAGAGTATGGTTATCAAGTTGGATTAATTGATAAAGAAAAATATGAAAAATTAATAGAAAAAAAATCAAAAATTAAAGAACTTACAGAAGTTTTAAGAAACAATAAAGTAACTCCTACAAAAGAGGTTAATACATATCTAGAAAAAATTAATAGTTCAAAACTAAAAGATGGAATTACACTTTATGATTTATTAAAAAGACCTGAAATTAAAATTGAAAACATAAATGATTTATTTCCAATAAAATATAATGATGAAATCTTAGAACAAGTAGAAATAAATATAAAATATGAAGGATATATAAATAAAACAATTAGAGAAGCAGAGAAAATGTTAACATTAGAAAATAAAAAAATACCACAAAATGTAGATTATAATGATATTTCAAATTTAGCTTCTGAAGCAAGAGAAAAACTAAACAAAGTTAAACCAACGTCTATAGGACAAGCCTCAAGAATTAGTGGAGTTAATCCCGCAGATATATCGGTTTTAATGGTTTATTTAAAAAAAAGGGGAATATAAATGAATATAGAAGAATTTATAAAAGAACTTCAAATAATGGGAATTGAAATAAACAATGAACAATTAGATCAATTAGAAAAATATTATAAATTATTAATAGAATACAATAAAGTTATGAATTTAACAGGAATAACCGAAAAAAAAGAAGTATACTTAAAACATTTTTATGATTCATTAACACTAAATAAAAGTGTAAATTTAAAAGACATAGAAAATTTATGTGATATAGGAAGCGGTGCAGGTTTTCCAGGGTTAGTTATAAAAATATTATTTCCTAAAATAAATATTGTATTAGTTGATTCCTTAAACAAAAGAGTTGAATTTTTAAATACAGTAATTAAAGAATTAGAATTAAAAAATATTATAGCGGTACATGAAAGGGCAGAAATCTTCGCACGAAATAACATTTCTAAATTTGATTTAGTAACTGCACGTGCAGTATCAAAATTAAACATAATATTAGAATTGGGAATTCCAATGGTAAAAGAAAATGGTTTTTTCATTGCGATGAAAGCCAATGTGGATGAAGAATTACGAAATATTGATGAAATAACAAACAAACTTAATTGTAAACTAGTCGATTTAAAAAAATTTAAATTACCATTTGAAAATAGTACAAGAACCCTTATAAAAATAAAAAAGATAGGTAAGACTGATAATAAGTATCCAAGAAAATTTGAACAAATTAAGAAAAAACCATTGTAAAAAATTAATAAAAAAGATAGAATAATATATATAGTAGAAAACTGTACATATAAAAGAATTAAAAGATAAGGAGGGGTCCTTAAAATGATGGAACAAATACAATATATCAACGTAGATGATATAATACCTAATAGGTTCCAGCCACGTAAAAAATTTGAAGAAACAGATTTAAATGAATTAGCTGAATCAATTAAACAACATGGAATAATACAACCTTTAGTACTTAGAAGATTAGGAAACAAATTTGAAATAATAGCTGGCGAACGAAGATATAAAGCAGCAAACATAGTAGGATTAAAACAGGTTCCCTCTATAGTAATGGATTTAGATGATAGAACGAGTGCAGAAATAGCACTTGCTGAAAATATTCAAAGAAAAGATTTAACCGCAATAGAAAAAGCAAAATCATATAAACAAATATTAGGGTTAGGACAAATAACTCAAGAAGAACTTGCTAAAAAAATGGGAAAAAGTCAACCAGCAGTTTCAAATACTTTAAGACTTTTAGATTTAACTGAGGAAGTCCAAAATGCTTTATTGCAAAATAGAATTTCAGAAAGACATGCAAGAAGTTTACTAGCACTTAAAGATCCTGAACTCCAAAAACAAATGCTTAATGAGATTATTAATAATAGAATGACTGTTAGGGAAACAGATTTAGCTATTAAAGAGATGTTAAGTAATCATCATGAAGACAACGAAGTAAACAAAAAAGAAGAAAATAAAGAAAGCGAAGAAATTATTGATTTTTCAAATGATAATGATATTTCAAATAATAAACAAAAAAATATTGAAATAATAGATGATGATCAAAACACAGAAAATAATGAAAAAGAAATACCAGAATTTGATCAAATTGATATAAATAAAGAAGATAAAAAATCATTTTTAAATAATTATGTAAATTTAGATAATGAAGCCGCAAACATGAATTTTGGAACCGAAAATACAAATACTAATTTTAATAACTTTATAGATATTCCAAAAGATACCCCAAATTTAAATATAAATAAAGAAAAAGAAGAAAAGGAGGTTTCAGAAACGCCTATGATATCAGAACCAGTTAATGAAAATAACAATTATAATAACAACGAGAATATGAATAATAATATTCCAAATAATCAAATACCTCAAAATCAAGAGATGATGTATCCTAACAACAATATGATGCCACCTCAAGGCAATATGTACCCACCTTTCCAAGGACAACCTATGCCTTATCAAGATCAAGGATACAATCAATATCAACCTGGTATGAATGGACCTATGCCTAACATGTATCCTAATAACAATATGATGCCACCTCAGGGTAATATGTACCCACCTTTCCAAGGACAACCTATGCCTTATCAAGATCAAGGATACAATCAATATCAACCTGGTATGAATGGACCTATGCCTAATATGTATCCTAACAACAATATGATGCCACCAACACCTGAAGAAAATACTTTAAATAGTCAAAATAATGGTGGAACAATATATCCATCTAATCCAGAAGTACAAGATTCAAATAACGTTTTAGAATCAAATCAAGATGTTGCACCTCAAGCTATTATAATGCAACATGATATAACAGGTGCGGTTGCAGTAATTAGAAATACTGTAATGAATTTACAAAATAACGGATATATGATAGATATAAGTGAAGATGATTTATCAAATGCTTATGTAATAAATATAAAATTAGAGAAATAATTAATATTTTCTCTAATTTTTTTATTCACCAATTACATTTTTTAAAATCTTATCAGGAGTATCGCTAGAAGGTTCTGTACCTTTTATATAATAACATACATGTTTTTTTTGATCATTTTCGGTTGCTAATTCTCCAGTTATAGGATTCACTAAAACACCTACAACATTTTCTGGAATATCATACCATTTAACATCTTTGTCTTTCAAATATTTTTCTACCGTATCCGCCCAAATTTGTTTACTTATTTTAGATTCCGAATTATCTAATTTTCGATTATCATCATATCCAAACCAGATTCCCAAAAGAACATCTTTATTATATCCAATAGTCAAATAATCAGTTTCTGTACTTCCAGATTTAATTGCATATTTATGAGTTAATTTAGGTGCGATACTCATTAAAGTTGGTGTAGAATAATCTACAAAATCATAACTATAAGTATTTGATAATAGTTCATTTAATATAAATACTGTACTTTTATTTAAAATTCTTTCCTTAGAATTTTTATTTTCATATAAAACCTTTCCATTAATATCTTCAACTTTTCTTATAATATGGGGTTCAATCTTATAGCCTTCGTTAGCAAATGCTCCATATCCTCCAACAAAATCTATTAGATTAATCTCATTAGTACCTAAGGGAAGTGATGGAATTGATTCTAATTTTTCATCTATACCAACACGATTTGCAATATCGACAAGAGTATCTTCCCCTAAAAACATATGAGTTTTAACCGCATAAATATTATCAGAGTAAGCAATAGCAGCAGCTAAAGATATTTCTTTATTTGCATATTTTTCTGAGAAATTTTTAGGAGAATAAGTTTGATTTGAACCAAAAGTAAAAGTAGTAGGAGCAGATAAAAAATTAGTAGATGAAGTAAATCCATTTTCTAAAGCTGCATAATATAAGAAAGGTTTCATTGTAGAACCAACTTGCCGTTTAGAATCAATAGCTCTATTAAATTGGCTTTTTATATAATCGGTTCCTCCAATTAGTGCAAGTATTTCTCCATTTTCAGGATCCATCATCACACCTGAAACTTGTGCTTCAGGTACATTTTTCATTTGATTAGTCATAGATTCCTCTAAGTCTTGTTGAGCTTCCATATCAAGTGAGGTGTATATTTTTAAACCACCTGTGGATAAAAAAGATGTTGGAATACTTTCTATATTCTTTAATTCATCCATAATGGCATCCTGATAATACATAAGAGTAGCCAAGTTATATTTGTCCTTTTTACCTATATAAGTTAATTTTTCATTATATGCATTATTCATTTCTTCTTCGGTAATGTATTTATTTTTGTACATCATATTCAAAACAACTTTTTGTCTTTTTTTTGCATTATATTCATCAACTAATGGCGAATAATTAGATGGAGAGTTTGGTATACCTGCTAACATACTAGCTTCTGCGATTGTTAAATCTTTAGCATCTTTATCAAAATAATATCTTGCTGCATTTGCAATACCATATACACCTTGACCATAGTTAATAGTATTTAAATACCCTTCTAAAATTTGATCCTTAGAATAATGACTCTCCAATTCTATAGTTAACCAAGCTTCATCTATTTTTCTTTTCCAAGTCTTTTCAAAAGTCAAATATAAATTTCTAGCATATTGCTGAGTTATAGTTGAAGCTCCTTGAGAAATATTTCTATTTTTAATATTTAAATACATAGCTTTTAAAATTCTAAGATAATCAAACCCTTTGTGCTTATAAAAGTTCTTATCTTCTATACTTAGAGTAGCATTAATTAAATTTTCAGATACATCCTTAAGACTTACCCACTCACTATTAGAATTTCCAGAAAAAAATAACTCATTATTCTTATCATAGTAACTAAAACTATTAGCTGTTTTTATTTCTACTTTAGGTGTAAAAAGAGCAATTACATATAAAGATATATTTGCCAAAACCAATATTAAAATTGGTACAAATATAAATAATAATATCTTTTTTGCTCTGCTCTTTTTTTTCTTCATTTTTATCACCTTACACTCTACAATTTAGTATGAAAAAAAAATTGTAAAATATAAGTGCAAAAATATAAATGTTATGGTATAATTACCAATGAAATTTATTTGGAGTTGTTTTAATGCATAAAATTTTAATAAAAGGATATTTTAAAAATTATGATATTAATGAAAAAATTAATTACAATAATTATGGTTTCTTGCTATCAAATTTTATAACATTTAAGAATAATAATGACAAAATAAAAATAAATTTTAAAAATGACAAAATAGTCTTTACAAAAGAGAATAATAATAGTAAATTAGTACATGAGTTTATTTTGAATGAAAATACAACAGGTAAATATAAAATTAAAAGTCAAAATATATTGATAGATATCCCAATATATACAACAAAGATAGAAAATAAAAATAAATCTGTCAAAATTGAATATAATTTTCTAAATAATGAAAGTAAAACAAAAAATATAATCTACATTGAATATGAGGTGTTGGAATAATGGATATAAAAGATTATTTAAAGAATAAAATAATGAAATCTTTAAATATTAATGAAAATGATATTATAATAGAAATTCCAAAAGATAAAAAAAATGGTGATTATTCATCTAATATTGCTCTAAAATTAACAAAACAATTTAGAGATAATCCTATGAATATTGCGCTTAAAATAAAAGAAAATATTACCTTAGATAACATAATTACAAAAATTGAAATAGCTAAACCAGGTTTTATTAATTTTTTTATTAGTAGACAATATTTATTGGACAATATAAATAAAATTCTTGAAGAAAAAGAAAACTATGGAAAAGGTAACAAAAAAAATATAAAAATAAACGTAGAATATGTTAGTGCGAACCCAACAGGTTTACTACATGTAGGAACTTCTAGAGGTGCTGCATATGGAGATAATATATGCAGAATCTTAGATTTTGCTGGATATGATGTAACTCGTGAATATTATTTTAATGATGGTGGAGTTCAAATTGAAAATTTAGGAAAATCTGTATTAGCTCGTTACAAAAACATATGTGGAATAGATGCAGACATACCTGAAGGTGGATACCATGGACATGAAATTATTGATATTGCACAAGATATTTATAATCAATATAAAGATACTAAATTAAACGGAGAATTAGACTTTTTTAAAAATATTGCTACAACTACACTTATAAATATTATTAAGAAAGATTTAAATGATTTTAGAGTTTCTTTTGATGTATGGACAAGTGAACAAGATATAAGAAAATCTGGAAATATAGAAAAATGCTTAGAAATTCTTAAAAACAAAGGAGATACCTATGAACAAGAAGGAGCATTATGGTTAGATACAACAAAATATGGAGATGACAAAGATAGAGTTCTAATTAAAAGTGATGGAAATTACACATACTTAGTACCTGACATTGCATATCATTTAGATAAGATAAACAGAGGTTATGATGAAATAGTCGATGTTCTTGGTTCTGACCATCATGGATATATAAGTAGATTAAAAGCTAGTGTTGAAGCTTTAGGATACAATAAGGACAAAATAATAATTAAACTTCTTCAAATGGTTAAACTTCTTAGAAATGGTGAAGAAGTTAAAATGAGTAAAAGAACAGGTTTAACGGTTACAATGAGAGAATTAATGGAAGAAGTTGGAATCGATGCATCTAGATATTTCTTTGCAATGAGAAGTTTAGACACACAAATGGACTTTGATATAGATCTTGCTAAAAAGAAATCTAACGAAAATCCTGTATATTATGTACAATATGCACATGCTAGAATATGTTCTATCCTAAATGAAGCGAAAAATAAAAATCTAGAAATTCCTAAAAATTTTGAAACAATAGATAGTGAAGATGCATATGATATTTTGAAAAAATTATACGAATTTAATAATGTAATAGAAACAAGTGCAGCAAGAAAATTACCACATTTAATTACAAACTATGTTTATGATCTTGCTTCATCATTTCATACATATTATTCTAAAGAAAAAATACTAACAGAAGATATAACTTATTCTTCTGAACGTATCGCACTTATCGAAGCTGTTAAAATAGTGATTAAAAATGCATTAAATTTAATTGGTGTCGAAGCACCTGAAAAGATGTAGGAGGACAATTATGAATATTTATAAAATGAAAAAAGAGGAATTAGAATTACTATCTTATACTGACATAGCATATGAAATATTAAAGAAAGAAAAAACAGTAAAAACAACTGTTGAACTATTTAAAGAAATAGCGTCTTTATTAGAAATGAGCGATGAAGAATATGCATCTACAATTGGTGATTTTTATACAACATTAACTACAGATAAAAGATTTTTAGCATTATCAAATGGAGAATGGGATTTAAAAGAACGTCATTCTACAAAAATTGTTATTGATGATGAAGACGACTTTGATATCGAATTAGATGATGTCGAAAAATCTGAAGATGATAATGATAAAGAAGAAGATGTGGATTTTGATTCAAATGATGACTTTGAAGATGATGATTTAGAAGATTTAGTAGTTGTAGATGAAGATGAAAAATACGATGATTGAGGCTTTTAGCCTTTTTCTTTTACAAAAATAATGTTATAATTTAATGACGGAAAGGATTGATTAAAATGATAGAAAGATTAAACATCATAGAAGAAAGATATAATGAACTTACACAAAAATTAATGGATCCAGAAATACTATCTAATATAAAAGAATCTACAAAACTATCAAAAGAACAAGCAGATATAAAAGATGTAGTAGAAGAATATCAAAAATATAAAAAAATCTTAGCAGACTTAGATGAAGCTAAAGAAATGATAAAAGATCCTGAATTAAGTGAATTTGCTAAAGAAGAGAGTGAAAAACTTACTAATCAAAAGGAAGAGACCGAAAAAAAATTAGAAATACTTTTAATACCAAAAGATCCTAACGATGGAAAAAATGTAATAGTCGAAATAAGAGGTGCGGCAGGAGGAGATGAAGCCAATATTTTTGCTGGTGATTTATTTAGAATGTACTCTAAATATTCTGAAAACAATGATTGGAAGATAGAAATTTTAAATGAAGAATCATCTGATGCTGGTGGATTTTCTCAAATAGAATTCATGATAAAAGGTGAAAATGTATATTCAAAGTTAAAATATGAAAGTGGATCACATAGAGTCCAAAGAGTTCCTGCAACTGAATCTCAAGGAAGAGTCCATACATCGACAGCTACAGTTTTAGTTATGCCTGAAGCCGAAGAAGTAGATTTTGATTTAGATATGAATGAAGTAAGAATAGATATAACTCGTAGTAGTGGATGTGGTGGTCAAGGAGTTAATACTACAGATTCTGCAGTACGTTTAACGCATATTCCAACAGGTATAATTGTCTATTCACAAACTGAAAGAAGCCAAATAAAAAATAAAGAAAAAGCTATTAAAATTTTAAAAACAAGATTATACGATTTGAAAATGCAAGAAAAAGAAAAAGAATTAGGTGAAGAAAGACGTAGTAAAATTGGAACAGGAGATAGATCCGAAAAAATAAGAACTTATAATTATCCACAAAATAGAGTTACAGATCATAGAATTGGATTTACTATTAAACAACTTGATAGAGTAATGGAAGGATATTTAGATCCTATAATAGAAGCTCTAATAAATGAAGACCAAGCACAAAAATTAGCAGGTAAATAATGACTGATATAGAATATATTAAAAAGTACTCTAATCCAAAAGATTTAGAAAACAATTTAAAAAGATTAAAAAATGGAGAAGCCGTACAATATATCATAGGAAATGTTGATTTTTATGGAAATATTATAAAAGTTAATCATGATGTCCTAATCCCTCGTTTTGAAACAGAAGAATTATTAGAAAAATCAATAAATTATATAAACAAGTACTTTAAAAATCCTAAAATATTAGATATAGGAACAGGTAGTGGATGTATCGCAATTACTTTGAAAAAAGAAATTCCAAATTCTATAGTAGATGCTTCTGATATTTCTTTAAAAGCATTAAAAATAGCTAAAGAAAATGCTTTGAATAATAAAGTTGATATAAATTTGATACAAAGTAACATTTTTGAAAACATAAATAAAAAGTATGATGTTTTAATAAGTAATCCACCATACATTGATATAAATGATACTGAAATTATGGATATCGTTAAGAATAACGAACCTCATAGTGCTTTATATGCACCAAATAAAGGTTTATTTTTCTATGAAGAAATTCTCAAAAACTCAAAAAATTATCTTAATAAAAAATCTTTTATAGCCTTTGAAATAGGTTACAAACAAGCTTATGAAATAAAAGAGATTGCTTTAAAGTATTATCCAAATTCTAATATTGTTATAGAAAAAGATTTAAGTAATAAAGATAGATTTATATTTATTTTTAATAATTGTGAATAAAAAATAAAAGCACTGCTCAATATGAAGTTAGAAGGGAAGTGCTTTTAAAATGAAAAAATTTATAATTTTAATTGTTATTATTCTAAGTTTTGCGATAATTAGTAAAAATGTAAATGCTAATACTATATTGATACCTGATGAAGCAATCAGACTAAGAGTAATTGCGAATAGTGATTCAACGTATGATCAACAAGTAAAATTGGATGTATCATTTGAAGTTCAAAACGAAATATATAATTTATTAAAAGATAAAAATAATATAAATGATGCAAGAACAACAATTAAAAATAATATACCAAAAATAGAAAATGCTGTCGAAAAAGTATTAAGAGAAAAAAACTATGTCAGTACTTTTAAAGTAAATTATGGTTATAATTACTTTCCAGAAAAAGAATATAAAGGTGTAAAATACAAAGAAGGAAATTATGAATCAGTATTAGTTACTTTAGGTGAAGGAAAAGGTCAAAATTGGTGGTGTGTTCTATTCCCACCTTTATGTTTAATTGAAGCAGAAGAATCGGATGAAGTAGAATATAAATTTTTTGTTCAAGAACTTATTGAAAAGTATTTTTAGTATTATTTTACCTTCTAAATAATATGATTATTTAGGAGGATTTTTATGAGTGCACACTTAACAATATTCTTAATAGCAGTATCATTAAGCATGGATACTTTTTCATTGTCCTTGTGTTATGGAACATTAAATCTTAGTAAACAGAAAACCATACTTTTATCTATTATTGTAGGAATATTTCATTTCTTTATGCCATTAATAGGAATGAATTTAGGAAATATGATTATTGATAAACTAATAATTGATGGAAAATATATTATAATGATAATTCTAACATTTATAGGTATTGATATGATATTATCGGCACTAAAAAATGAAGAAAAAAATCTTCTAGTCTCCTTTTTTGGAATTCTTTTATTTGCTTTTTCCGTAAGTTTAGATAGTTTTTCTACAGGTATAGGATTACGATTAATTACTAATGAAATATTAGAATCGGTTTTTATTTTTTCTATAATAAGTGCTTTATTCACTTATGCAGGCATAAAATTAGGAAGATTTTTAAGTGTGAAATATGGAAAAATAGCCAATATAATTGGTGGTGTAATTTTAATTTTACTTGGTATCAGTTTTATATTACATTAAAATGTAAATCACAATAAAATAAAGCTTATTTAATTGCTTTATTTTATTTTTTATATTAATATTAGGGTGGGTGAATGTAAATGATAGTTAATTCAAAAGAAATGTTAGAAAAAGCAAAAAAAGAAAAATATGCTGTTCCTCATTTTAATATCAATAATTTAGAATGGACTAGATATATTTTAGAAACTTGTGAGGAAATGAGAAGTCCTGTTATTTTAGGAGTTAGTGAAGGAGCGACAAAATATATTGGTGGATTCAACACCGTAGTAGGTATTATTAAAGGGTTAGTTAAAGATTTAAATATTACAATTCCAGTATGTATTCATGTAGACCATGGTTCATCTGTAGAAACTTGTATTAAAGCAATTGATGCTGGATATACTTCTGTCATGATCGATGCATCCAAATATTCCTTAGAAGAAAATATTAAAATGACTACAGAAGTTGTAGAATATGCTAAGGAAAAAAATGTAACTGTAGAGGCAGAAATAGGACATATTGGAGGAACAGAAGATGAGATTGATAGTGATATAGCATACGCAAAAGTAAATGATGTTATAGAGCTTGTATCTAAAACTAATGTAGATTCAATCGCTCCTGCGTTAGGTAGCGTTCATGGATTATATAAAGGAGAGCCTAAACTTGATTTTGAACGCATGAAAACAATAAGTGAAAAAGTTAATATTCCCTTAGTTCTTCATGGTGGTACAGGAATATATGATGATTTAATAAAAAAAGCAATAAGTTGTGGAGTATGTAAAATTAATATTAATACAGAGTTACAAATCGTATGGACTGAAGCTGTAAGAAAATTTTTACTCGATAATTCTGAGGTTTTTGACCCAAGAAAAATAATTGGTGCCGGAAAAGAAGCCATGAAAAATAAAATAAAGGAAAAAATTACCTTATTTGGTAGTTCAAACAAATATTAAGAACCAATTTTAAAAAATTAAATATAAATATACTAGGTAATATATCTTTTATGGTATAATATTACTACTTAATTTTGGAGGTAATAACATGCAAAAATTAAAAATAGAAGGCGGATATACTTTAACAGGAACAATAAATATTAGTGGTGCCAAAAATAGTGCAGTCGCACTTATCCCTGCAGCTATTCTATGTGATGAAACTGCTACAATATTTAATGTACCAAATATTTCTGATATAGATGCTTTAAATGAAATTTTAACTTACTTAGGTGCAACCGTAACAAGAGATGGAGAAACTATGATAATAGACTCTTCTAAAATAATAAACAAGGAAATTCCACAAGGAATTTCAAAAAAACTTAGAGCATCATATTACTTTATGTCTGCCCTTTTAGGAAAATATAAAAAGGTTGAAATGTATTTTCCAGGGGGTTGTTCTATAGGTGCAAGACCTATTGATCAAACACTTAAAGGTTTTAAAGCTTTAGGAGCAACAGTTATTGAAGAAGGCGATAAATATACTATATTTGCAGATGAACTAAAAGGAGGTTATGTATATTTAGACATGCCTAGTGTAGGAGCAACAATAAATACAATTTTAGTTGCTGTAAAAGCAAATGGAGTTACAATAATAGAAAATGCTGCAAAAGAACCTGAAATTGTTAATGTTGCTACATTTTTAAATAACATGGGGGCAAAAATAACAGGTGCAGGAACAAGCAGAATAAGAATCGAAGGTGTGGATACACTTCATCGTTGTATGCATGAAGTTATACCAGATAGAATTGAAGCAGGAACTTACATAATAGCAGGTGCTCTTTTAGGAGATAAATTAAAAATAAATAATATAATTCCTGAACATGTTGAATCCTTAACTTCTAAATTAGAAGAAATAGGAGTCGAAATTGAGGAAGGAAATGACTATTTAATAATAACAAAAAGGGATAAATATAAAAGTACAAAAATTAGAACTTTGGGATATCCAGGGTTTCCAACAGATTTACAACAACCTATAACAACTCTTCTTACTCAATGTACTGGATTAAGTGAAATAGAAGAAACAATTTATGAAAATAGATTCCAAAATGTTGAATTTTTAAATAAAATGGGAGCAGATATAAGAATTTCTGATGATAAAGCCTTTATTAATGGTCCTTCAAAACTTAAAGGAACAAATGTAGTTGCAACTGACCTTAGAGCAGGTGCTTGTCTTGTTTTAGCAGGATTAGTCGCAGAAGGAATAACAACAATAGAAAATGTAGACCATATTTTAAGAGGTTATGAGCAATTAATACAAAAACTTACAAATGTAGGTGCTAAAATCGAATTAGTCTAAATATAATTAAACAAAGGTTTACCTTTGTTTTTTTGGAGGTCTAATTCATGAAAAAACTAAAAAAAATTTTAATACTTTTTATAATTTTTATGATAGTTTTCTATATATATATTTTAAATACAAATAAAAAAATTTATTATGTATCATTAGGAGATAGCCTAGCAGCAGGTCAAAATCCTTATGGTCAACTAGGATATGGATATTCTGATTATGTAGCTAATTATTTAAAAGAAAACAATTTCCTAGAATTTTATACCAAAGATTTTGCAAAAAGTGGATATAGAACAACCGATTTAATTAATGACATAAATGATAATAAAAAAATCTTAATAAATAATAAACAGGAAGGAATAAAAACTATTTTGCGAAATTCAGAATTAGTAACAATATCCATAGGTGCAAATGATTTATTATATAAATTAGAAATATCAAATGGTGAAATAAACATTGATAATTTAAATGAAGTATATTCTTACATTGATGAAATGATTAAAGATTTAGATGAGTTAATTCAATTGATAAAAAAATATTGCAAAAAGAATATAATTCTTATTGGATACTATAATCCTATTACTAGTAGTGAAACATCTAGAAAACTAGAACCAATATTTGAATATTTAAAAGAAAAAGATAAAGAAATAGCTGAAAAATATTCATTAATATACCTAGATACATATGAAATTTTTAAAGAAAACCCCGAATATTTACCTAACCCAAAAGATATTCATCCTTCAGATAAAGGATATGAAGTAATCGCAACTCAAATAATAGATGTAATTGAAAAATATATTATAAGATAATACTTGCAAACTCCAATATTTATTGATATAATATATGAGCAAAGAAATTACTATAGTTTGAATTAACTATGGCGGAAGGAGAATGAACAATGAAAAAAGGAATTCATCCAGAATACAAGACTGCAAAAGTAACTTGTGCTTGTGGTGCAACATTTGAAACAAAATCAACAAAAGATAACATTGTTGTCGAAGTATGTTCTGAATGTCATCCATTCTATACTGGTAAACAAAGCAGAGCATCAAAAACTGGTAGAGTTGAAAAATTCAATCAAAAATATGGATTCACTAGTGATAATAAATAAGTATTTAAAAGTTTTTAACAGTAAACAATTCATTTAGTTTACTGTATTTTTTTATTATTTATTGTTAAATATCTTAAAATGGTTTAGAATAATATATGGTGATAATAATTATGAAAAATTTTTATAAAATTCCATCTATTTTAGCAATAATAATTCTTTTAGGTATTATTGGGTATTCAACATATATTAAATTTACTTATAATGATGAACCTGAAACAACTATTCCTAATAATAATGAAATTAACAACAACGAAAATGAAGATGATAATTTAACAACTAAAAATAAAACCTTAAGTTGCAATCACATTTATTATGATGATACAAATACCAAAGCTAATATAGTTGAAAATATCGAAATAACTTTTGAAAATGATGAAGCTATAAGTCAACAATATGAAATATTATACAATTTTACTAATGAAAACGATTATAATTTATTTAAAGAAAATTCTAATTATGAAGAAATGGCTTTCAATGATGAAGAAATGAAAGCTTCTCTGACACAGCAAAATAATTATACAACACCATATAATAGTAATGATAAATTTGACTATAGAGAAAAAAATATAGAAGAAGCTAAAAATGAATTAGAAAGTCAAGATTTTGACTGTATAGAGGAGGAATAAAATAAATGACTATTGGAATAGCAAACGACCATCGTGGAGTAACTTTAAAACAAAAACTGACAAATTATTTAGAGAAAAAAGGATATAATGTAATAAACTTTGGTACAGATACAACTGAAAGTGTCGATTATCCAGATTATGCATTCAAATTATGCGAAGCATTGAATAATAATGAAATTGATACAGGAATAGCAATATGTGGTACAGGAATAGGTATGTCAATAGCATGTAACAAAGTTAAAGGAATTAGATGTGCAAAAGTAAGTAATGAAAAAGAAGCTTTTTTAGCAAGAAATCATAACGATGCAAATGTTATCGCTATTAGTGCAGATACATCCGTTATGGAAGCAAAAGATATATTAGATAGTTTTTTAAGTACTAATTTTTCTTTAGAAGAAAGACATACAAGGAGAATCGAAAAAATTAAAAATTACGAGGAAGTAAGTAATGAACGTTAAATTAATACTTTATCTTTTAATAACACCTTTCACAATGTATTGTTTAGATAGTTTAAATATAAATCATTTATTTAAAAAGAATAAAATTTTTCAAGCTCGAATAATATATATAATGATGTGCATAGCATTATCATATTTAGTAGTAAATTTTATGTATGATTTTTATGAGGTGTCTAGAATAATATAAAAGGTGATTCTATGAAAAAGATAATATTTATTACTTTAGCAATTATACTTATTCCTTTTTTAATTGTAACTTTATTTGTAAAAGAAGAAGAAACTGAGTTCTCTCTTATTACAAATCAAAATGTTAGAATTAAAAGAGATAAACTAAATAGAATAGACACAATGCCAATGGAAGAATATATTGTAGGTGTAGTAGCAGGTGAAATGCCTGTTTCTTTTAATATTGAAGCCTTAAAAGCACAAGCTATTGCAGCTAGAAATTATGCAATAAAAAAAGTTATTGCTAATAAAGATAAAGAATATGATCTTATAGACACTACAGATAATCAAGTGTATTTAGATATAGAAACTTTAAAAAATAATTGGAAAAGTAAATATGTTGAAAATATTAATAAAGTAAGAAAAGCTGTTTATGATACAAAAGAAGAATATTTATTATATGACAATAAAATTATTGATTTATTTTATTTTTCTACAAGCAATGGAAAAACCGAAAATGTTAAAAACGTATTTAATGTTGATGTTCCTTATTTAACAAGTGTCGATTCTCCATGGGATGAAAAAGAAAACTCAGGTTTTTATAAGGAAAAAGATTTATCTTTGGAAGAATTTTATAAACTATTAGGATTAGAATATAATAAAAATTTAGAAGTTAAAGATATTAAAAAAAATGAAAGTAATAGAATATCTGAAATTACAATTAATGGAAAAGTATTTACTGGAAGAGAAATATACGAATTATTAAAAATTAGATCTACCGATTTTGAAATTGAAAAAGAAAATGAAACAATTACTATTAAAACTAAAGGTTTTGGTCATGGTGTTGGTATGAGCCAATATGGTGCAAATGGAATGGCAAAAGAAGGATATAATTATAAAGATATTCTAAAGTATTATTATAAAGGTACAGAAATTAAAAAAATTAAAAATTTTGAAAATTATGTATAAAACACCTAAAAAAGTTAAAACTCTTATTAGAGGTGAAAAAGATGAAAATAAGAGTTAGAAAATTGAAAGGATTTGTATTACCTACTTTATTTGCAATGTTGTTTACTGGTTTTATCGCAACTACGTTAATTGTTAGAAAGCAATTAACAGAACCTACATTTAATGATGATAGTGATTTTAATTATACAACTAAAAGTATCTTTGAAGATGAAGTGCCAACAGTAAATAGTGATATAACAATTATTAAACCTTTTACAAGTGATAAAGTAACGGTTAGCAAATCATTTTATGATTATACGGCTAATGAAGATTCACAAAAAAAATCATTAATTTTATATGAAAATACTTATATGCAAAATTCTGGTATAACTTATATGTCAACTGAAGTATTTGATATTAATTCAATTTTAGATGGAGTAGTAACAGAAGTAGGCGAAGATAAAACTTTAGGAAAGTATGTTAAAATAAGACATTCAAATGATATGATTAGTACTTATCAAAGTTTATCTGAAGTTACGGTAAAAAAGGATGATGAAGTAAAACAAGCACAAGTAATTGGAAAAAGTGGTAAAAATAATATAAATCCTGAAAATGATAATGAATTACAATTTGAGTTATCATATAAAGGACAATATGTTAATCCAGATGAATATTTCGATAAAAAAGTACAAGATTTATAGTACTTTTTTTCATATTTAAAACCCAATATTTATATACTTTATTGGGGGATGATACTCTTGAAAATAGAAATTATAAGAAGAGTTATAGATGAGGCGTATTATATTTTAGAAACGGATAAAACTATTAGAGAAATAGCTAAAGATCAGGATATAAGTAAAAGTACTGTACATAAAGATTTACATGAACGCTTAAAATTTATTGACATTGACATATTTAAAAGTGTAGATAAAATACTTCAGAATCATATTGATATAAGACATATTAGAGGTGGAGAATCCACAAAACAAAAATATATGAAATTGAGAAAAAATGGATAAATTAACTGTAATTATTCACCAATATATGATAGAATATATATAGCTATAACAAGAAAAGAGGATGATACAATGTTTAACAAAGATATAGGGATAGACTTAGGAACAGCAAACATTTTAATTTACATAAAAGGTCAAGGTATTGTACTTAACGAACCAAGTGTCGTAGCTATAGATTCAGAAACAAAAAAAGCATTAGCTGTCGGAAAAGAAGCAAATGAAATGCTAGGGAGGACACCTGGAAAAGTTAAGGCTATTAAACCAATGAAAGATGGTGTTATCGCTGATTTTGAAATAACAGAGATAATGCTTAATCATTTTATAAAAAAAGTAAACGGTAAAAACTTCTTTTCAAGACCACGTATATTAATTTGTTGTCCATCAAATATAACTCAAGTAGAAAAAAATGCTATCAAAGAGGCCGCTGAAAGAACAGGTGGTAGAAAAGTATTTTTAGAAGAAGAACCTAAGGTGGCTGCGATTGGAGCAGGAATGGATATATCAAAACCAAGTGGAAATATGGTAATAGATATTGGTGGTGGAACAACAGATATAGCTATTTTATCTTTAGGTGGTATTGTAACTTCAACATCAATTAGAATAGCCGGTAATACATTTGATAATGATATAATAAAATATGTAAAGGATAAATATAAACTATTAGTTGGTGATAGAACTGCTGAGGAAATAAAATTGACTATAGGAACGGTTTTTAGAGGGAATAAGAACGATAAAATGGAAGTAAGAGGTAGAGACTTAGTTACTGGCTTACCCCATACAATAACTTTGACATCTGATGAAGTAGAAGAGGCATTAAGAGAAAGTGTATACGTAATTATTCATGCTGCTAAAAATGTTCTTGAACAAACTCCACCAGAATTATCCGCAGATATTATTGATAAAGGGATTGTCTTAACTGGCGGTGGAGCTTTAATGGATGGTTTCGATAAATTGTTTTCTAGTGAATTAAAAGTACCAGTATTTATTGCTGAAAGTCCACTAACATGTGTTGCTGAAGGTACAGGTATTCTATTGGACAACCTTCAACTAATTGATAGATAAATAAGAACATAAAAGCAGACAAGTTTTGTCTGTTTTTGTTTGCACATTATTACCATTATGTGGTATTATAAAAGCAAAGTAAAGAATTGGAGAGATGCAGGAGTGTTATATATTATTATTTGTGAAAATAATGCAAATTATAGAAATAAAACATACGATATAATTAATCAATATATGATGTCGACTAATATAGACTATAAAATTACAACATATAGTAGTTATAACGAAAAATTACAAGAGTTTATTGACAACCCTCCAGATGGTCATAAAATTTATTTTTTAGATATCGAATTAGATGATGATACTTCAGGAATCGATATAGCAACAGATATACGTGAAACTGATTTTGATAGTCAAATTATAATGGTTTCAGGTTATGAAACATTATTAAGTAACGCAACAAAATTAAGATTATCACTTTTAGATTATATTCACAAAACAATGCAATATGATAAAAATATTAAAGAATTGATAGAATTGTGTTTAAAAATATTTAACTTAAGAAAATCTATTAAATTTAAAATAGAAAAAAATGATTACAATATTAAATATGATGATGTGTTAATGATTGAAACAGATAGTATTGAAAGAAAATGTACTATATATACAAAGACAAAAGAATATATAGTGAAAAAACCATTAAAATTTTTTGAAGATCAAATGGATTCTAATTTTTACAAAATAAATAGAGGGTGTATAGTAAATTTAAGTAATATTTCAAAAATAGATTATAAAAAAAACGTAATAAAATTAAATAATAATAAAATTATTAAAGGAATGATTGCATTAAGTAATATGAAAGGTTTAAAGGAACGTGTTGGAAATTATTGAAAAGTTTATAGTAAGTATGATACAAGTTATCTCATGGACATATATAAATAAAAAAATAGTATCTCAACAAGTAAAGTTAAACCATTTAAATAAGATTCTTACTTTATTAATTATGTCTTTATGTATTTTTTCATTATTGATCTTCGATATTACATTTTTAAAACCCATAATCTTATACTTTATAATGATTCTAGGTTACAAATATATATTTGAAATATCTTTCAGCGAATCACTTATTATAAACTTTTTTAACGTCATTATTCATGGTATTTGTGAAGCATTAATAACGTTATCATTAATATTAATATTACCAAAAGAAATTATGAATAATATATTAATTTCTCCACTAACAGGGGGGTTAGCATTTTTTTTAATAATTATAATAATTAAAACATTAAAAAAGAAAATATTAAAAATTGTAAACATGTTAAAAAAAGGAAAAATAATGTATTTTCTATGTGTTTTTTTAGTCTTCAGTATATCAATATTAATATTTTTAAAAATAAACAGTAAAATGAATTCATGGAACAATCAAACAGAGTTAACAATAAATATATTAACAATAATTTTATTTATTATAGTAATAATATTATTGTTTCAGGAAAAATTTAATACTATTAAATCAAATATTGAATTTAATAATATGTATAATAGATTACAAGAGGTTCTAGGAATACTAGAAACGTATAAAAAGATAAATCATGAAAATAAGACAGATCTTATGATAATTAAAAATAAATCAAGTAATAATAGAGAAGTAATAGAATATATTGATAATATTCTTGAAGATAAAAATATTTCACAAGATAAAAGATGGATTACTGAATTAAATAAAATAAATAACTCAGAAATTAGTGGCTTTTTATTGATGAAATTAAATAAAATTGATAAAAATAAAGTAAATTTTGATTTACATATAAACAAAAAAGTTAGTAAATATAATTTTAGTAGATTAAGAAAAAAGGAATACAGAAATTTTTGTAGATTATTGAGCATTTACATTGATAATGCTTATGAAGCCTGTTTAGAGACTAATGAAAAGGAAATATCAATAGAAATAAATGTCAAATATGAAGTTTTAGAGATAATTATATCAAATAATTATAAAGGTGTTATAAATTTAAATAAAATTGATAAACCTAATTTTACTACTAAAGGGCTCTCTCATGGAGTTGGACGTGCCTTAGCAAAAGAAATTATAGATACGAGTGATAATTTTAGTGAAACTACTAAAATTATACAAAATTATTTTTTTCAATATTTATATGTTAAAATATAGTAGTAATATAAATTTGAAAGGAATAAAAAACTATGTTAGAAGTAATTGAAAAAATTATAGTAAGTATAATACAAGTTATTTCGTGGACCTATGTTAATAAAAATTTAGCTGTTAAAGATCATAAATTAAAAAAATTAAAAAATATATTAATTTTATTAATAATGTCTTTTTGTGTATATATTTTTTTAGTTTTTGATGTCGGATTTTTAAAACCTATGATATTATATTGTATAATGATATTGGGTTATAAATATATATTCGAAATATCTTTTAGCGAATCACTTATTATAAACTTTTTTAATGTCATTATTCATGGTATTTGTGAAGCATTAATAACATTATCATTAATATTAATATTACCAAAAGAAATTATGAATAATATATTAATTTCTACATTTACGGGTGGTCTAGCATTTATATTAATTATTGTAATAATACATTTTGGAAGTAATTGGATGAAAAAAATAAAAAAATTTTTAATAAAAAGTAAAGTGGCATATTTGCTATGTTTATTATTAGTATGTAGTACATGTATTTTAATTTTTTTAAAAATAAATAATAAAATGAATTCGTGGAACAATCAATTTGAGTTAGTAATAAACATTTTTACAATTTTAATTTTTATAACTGTTATAATGTTTTTATTACAAGAAAAACTGAAAACATTTGAAATTAACTACAAATTTAATAATGTATTAAAAAATTTACAAGAATTATTAGAAACATTAACAATATATAAAAAAACTAACCATGAAAATGAAACGGATTTAAGGATAATTAAAAACAAAGCAAAAGGAAATAAAGAAATTGAAAAATATATTGATAATATTTTAAATGAAAAAAATGTTATGAGTTCAAAAAAGTGGATAGTAGAATTAAATAAAATAAAAGACCCTGATACAAGCATTTTTTTATACGAAAAAATTAACAGCATTCTAAATAATAATGTAAATTTTACTTTTCATATAAACAAAAAAGTAGAGAAATATAATTTTAAACATTTAAAAGCAAAAGAATTTAGAGATTTTTGTAGATTATTAAGTGTGTATATCGATAATGCCTATGACGCATGTTTAGAAACAAAAGAAAAAGAAATAAGTATAGATATAACATTAAAAGTAGATATGCTAGAGATAATTATATCAAACACTTATTTTGGCACTATAGATTTGAAAGAAATTGACAAACCTAATTTTACTACTAAAGGGCTTTCTCATGGAGTTGGAAGAACTTTAGCCAAAGAAATTATATCATCAAACAACATTTTTAAAGAAAAAACAATAATAATTAAAAATTACTTTTTTCAATACTTATATGTAAAAAAATAAAAAAGTCATATAGTTTGACTTTTTTATTTTTCTATTAAAGATTTTGGCATTTTAGGTTCATCTATTACCCAAAACATTGCGCATGAAACGCAACTTGTAGCTGCAATCATAGAACCTAACATTGCTAGAAATTTTCCCATAAAAATCCTCCTTTTATAATCTATGTTTAAATATATTTAAACCATATTAACTATTATATAATTTATAATTATTGTATGGTACATTGAATATCTTATATGATAATGGCCATATCATAAACGATTCCGCTAACAATGAAAGTAAAATAATATTTGATAATATAGAATTAGAAGTATATAAACATATGAATGAATATATAAATGAAATTATTAAGGTTATTAATTTCAAATATTTTCTTTTTTTGACATTTATTAGTGGGTGCTTATAAGTGTCTGCTGGTGCATAAAAATAAAAAGAACAAATGGATATAAATAATAATATTATTTTGAATTCTAATGTAAAGTTAATATTTATTGCTAAAATTGTTAACCCAATAAATATAATTAATGACGAAACCCAACAAATCCAACTCTTATTTGCATGAATACCAAATCCAAAACTACGTATTAAACTATAAAATAAAAATAATAATATCATTTGCGTTAATATACCAATAATATAAGCAATTAAAAAAATAACAATAGTCTTACTTAGACTTAAATACATCCCTTCCAAACCATACTCAATTTCTAATAATTTTTCATCATTATAATTTGGACAGCTTTTTTTAACTAATTTCATACATTTTTTCAATACACATTTTTTCATTTAGACAACATTCCTTATCCTCTCTCAGGATAACACTGAAATTTGTCGAATTTCCAAAGTTGAACAT
>CALVYE010000013.1 GCA_944372025.1 uncultured Bacilli bacterium
TCATTAAAAATACCTGTTTATCCATTATAGAATAAGGTATAATATCTATTTCACTCCCCACTAAAAAATGTAGAGCCCTTAATTGGAATGAAGTTTTTTACATTATATAAAAATAACTAACTTATTTTATTAATGAGTTAGTTATTTATTAATTTAGCATGAATTACTAATCTTTTTGTGCCTTGCTCAGCACATGTAGATAAAGTTAATAATTTATCTTGTTCTGTAATTTCTACTCCAAAATCATATATACTTTTTGCTTTTTGTGCATTAGCAAACTCTAAAAATATATTTGTGGTAGCAAACTTAGTTTGTATATAATTATCTTCAGGATCTGCTACATATATTGAAAATATTTGCCATTTCATGTTTTGATTTAAAGTATTGAATGTTATAACTTGGTTATCCTTATTAGTATACCAACTTTCTTTTAAGGCCTTTTGAAGAGTAGTAAACATTAATTTAGAGCTACCTCGCATATTATGTCCATAGATCACAGTATTCCTACTCATATCATTTATGTTGTTTCGATAATCCATAAATATCCAACCGATACCATTAACTTTTTTGTAGAAACTTCTTTTTAAATAATATTCATTATCAGCAGCTTGTACAACTGGATAATCTACACTAGTATTATTAACCTTTAGCCATCCAACTGTATCAGAATTTATTTTTTTTAATTCATCATAATTTTCAGTTAATGGATCGTTTTGTTTTAATTCATCTTCGTTAACTTCAACACCTGTATCTTCGTTAATAACAGGTTCACTATTATCGTTATTAATTTTTTTAGCTATTTCTTTAATTTCATCAGCCGATCTATTTGTAGAAAAATTATAATAAGCAAAGAATCCAATTGTCGCTATCGAAATCATTATTAATATAAATCCACAAAGCTTAAGATAGTTTAAATTATATTGTTTTATTTCTTTTTCTTTTTTATATTCATTAGTATATTTAATTTTTATTCTGATGTTATGTGATTTTTTAAGCCGTTTATTTAGTGTTTTTAAATATGTGATAGATTCTTCTACCGAGTTAAAATTTTTATCATTAGTTGTTATTTGAATTTTTATATTTCTAACATTATTCTTTTTTAATAACTCGACTATTTTTTTAATATCACCTATAAAATAATAATTCATCTCAATTAATTTAAGATTTCTATTTATTTTACAGAAAGTTTCAAAATCATCTAAATCATCATCAGTCATCATCTTATTTATATTAATTGTTTCTTTATAATATATACTACTAAATGTTGTAAGTTTATTATCGGAAATAAAATTACTAACTGAAAAAATCTCACATCTCAAGTCTATTTTTATATCATGTTTTTGATTGATCTTTTCAAACATAAATTCAGGCATATCGTAACAGTTAATATAAGTAAGATTTTTATTGTCTGAAAGTTTATCACATATATCGAAATTCAATTTTTCATTTGGTGTGATGAAAAGGGAAGTTAACTCTTTTATATTTTCGATAATATCTAAGGTAACATCAATAAGTTCAAAATCATTTATAACAATCGAATGTAAATTTTTATCACTTATAATACCCTTTAAAAAGTATGATATTATCTCTTTATTATTTCTAATATACTTTTCATTAAAAACTAAGTTACTATTGTCAATGATGTTAGTATAATCACTTATATCAATAAAGTCGGGATCTTCTATCTTATATGAAAAGATAATATTGCTCTCGTCAGTATTGACAACAACCTTTTTGATATTATCACCACCAAACTCTTGTATCTTATTTATATAATATCATATTTGAGTTAAATTTTGAAGATATTTAGCGTTTATTGTCGAAAAAAATTTTTATTTAATGATATAATTTTAATAAAGGTGATTTGTATGCAAGATTTATTAAAATACGAAAAAGAATTATATAAAAAAGGTATTGAATATATAGGAGGAGTCGACGAAGTTGGTCGTGGTCCTTTAGTAGGTCCTGTAGTTGCTGCATGTGTTGTTCTGCCTAAAAATTATAAATTAGATGGTCTTACAGACTCTAAAAAATTAAGTGAAAAAAAGCGTAATAAATTTTATGATATTTTAATGAAAGATGCTTTAGGTATTGGTATTGGTATTGTAGATGAAAAAGAAATTGATAAAATTAATATTTATGAAGCAAGTAAAAAAGCTATGATGCTTGCGATAGAACAAATTAATTGTAAAATAGAACATGTTTTAGTAGATGCGATGCCATTAAATCTGAATATCCCAATAACATCTATCATTCATGGAGATGCATTATCAGAAACTATCGCAGCAGCAAGTGTGATTGCTAAAGTTACAAGAGATAATATGATGTATGAGCTAGATAAAAAATATCCCATGTATGAATTTGGTAAACATAAAGGTTATCCAACTAAGAAACATTTAGAAAATTTAAAAAAATATGGTGTTTTAGATATATATCGTAAAACTTATAAACCCGTAAAAGAATTGTTGGAGAGTGAAGTACATGTTTAAAATTATTGTTATTACAGGACCAACAGGTGTTGGAAAAACCAAAATGAGTATAGAACTTGCAAAAAAATATAATGCTGAGATTATTAATGCTGATAGTATCCAAATATATAAGGAATTAGATATAGGGAGTGCGAAAATTAAAGAAGAGGAAAAAGAAGGAATAAAACATCATTTATTTGATATAAAAGAAGTTACAGATGATTATTCTGTTTATGATTATCAAATAGATTGTCGAAGTAAAATAGAAGAAATTAAGAAACGTAATAAAAATGTAATAATAGTTGGTGGAACAGGTCTATATATTAAAGCGGCTTTATATGACTATAAATTTGAAAATGAAGATAAAAAAGATATTAACACTTATGATGACTACAACAATGATGAATTATATACATTACTTTTAAAGAAAGACCCTAATACTTTAGTACATAAAAATAATCGTAAAAGGGTAATCCGAGAATTAAATCGAAAAGGCAGAAAAATTAAAACAGATAAACTTCTTTATCCAGCTCTTTTTATAGGTCTTACCAGACCTAGAGAAAATTTATACAATATCATAAATGAAAGAGTAGATAAAATGATTAACAATGGTCTTTTACAAGAAGCAAAAAAATTATATGATCGAAATATTAGAAGTAAAGCTATAATGACAGGAATAGGATATAAAGAATTATATAAATACTTTGATGGCGAAATTACTTTAGATGAAGCTATTGAATTAATTAAAAGAAACAGTAGAAGATATGCAAAAAGACAATATACATGGTTTAATAATCAAATGAATATAAAATGGTTTGATGTAAATTATAAAAATTTTGAAAAAACCATAGAAGAAGTTTCAAATTATATTTATAACTACTAATTTTAAAGTTATTATAGCAGTTGTGTATAGATTTAACGAAATATATTATAAAGGGTTATAATAAACTAAGAAATACATAAAAAATTACAAAATAAAATTTATTTTTATGTAACTTTAAATAACCGTTTCTGAAAGTATTTATAATAGTGTAAATCTAGTAATATAATATAGATTTACAAACTTGATTTGATTATATATTACGATACTATTTAATAAATAATAAGTTTGCTTTATTTTAAAGGAAAATTTGATAATAAATATATTATATTAAATGAATTAAAAAGCAGAGAAGATAATGGTAATTTTTCTATTATAGTATTAATTATTAAATAATAGGAGGTAAAACAATGGGTGAACATGGAAATATAATTATTTATAAAGATAAAAATGGCAATGATAATATTGAAGTTAAACTGCAAGATAATACTGTTTGGTTAAATCAAGAACAACTAGTAAAATTATATAATTCAAGTAAATCTAATATATCAGAACACATAAAGCATATATTTGAGGAAGGAGAATTAAATGAATTAACAACTGTTCGGAAATTCCGAACAGTTGCCTCAAACGGAAAAACATACAATATGAATTACTATAATCTTGATATGATTGTAGCTATAGGGTTTAGGGTGAAATCTAATGTTGGCACAAATTTTAGAAAATGGGCAAATGAGAGATTAACTGAATATATGACAAAAGGATTTACTATGAACGATGACTTATTAAAACGAGCTGGTGGCGGATTATATTTCGATGAATTACTTGCAAGAATTCGAGATATTAGATCATCAGAAAAAGTTTTTTGGAGAAAAATATTAGATATATATGCGACATCTGTTGATTATGATCCTAAATCAAAAATAACACAAGAATTTTTTAAAACCGTTCAAAATAAAATGCACTGGGCAGTACACGGACACACTGCCGCGGAAATTATAGTTGAAAGGGCAGATGGCGATAAAGATTTTATGGGGTTAACTACATTTAGTGGAGATTATCCATCATTATTAGATGCTTCAATTGCAAAAAATTATTTAACAAATAAAGAATTAGACATTTTAAACAGAATTGTTTCAATGTATTTAGATTATGCAGAATTACAAGCGATTGAAGAAAAACCGATGGCTATGCAAGATTGGATTAAAGAACTAAATTATTTTCTAACGATGAATAGAAAAGATATATTAAAAGGAGCTGGAAAAGTCAGTCATGAAGAAGCTTTAAATCATGCCAAAGAAGAATATGATAAATATAAAAACAGAATTGCATTAAAGCCAAGTGAAGTAGAGCTTCATTATTTACAAAGTATTAAAGATTTAGAAATGATTGATACCAAAAATTAGTCCTGTCATTTAGAACAACCAACATGAGTAATTTTGTCCATTCAGACAAGCATTAGAATTCGTTTCTTGGATTGATAATTTGTTAAATTTATACATAAATTATAAATTCTTTATAAAATATTGTGCAAGAACAAATGTTTGTCATAATGTATGATGAGGAGGGTAGATAGAATGGATAATATGGAAGAATATACAGAGAAAACTTTTGAAAGTATAAAGCATACTGATAAATTTGGTAATGAATATTGGGAAGCAAGAGAATTAATGCCTTTGCTAGAATATAGTAAGTGGGAAAATTTTCATAAAGTTATAAAACGTGCAATGATTGCTTGTGAAACTAGTAATAATGATGTTAGTGACCATTTTCCTGAATTCAGGAAAATGGTTGACATAGGATTAAAAACAAAAAGAGAAACAATTGATTATCACTTATCAAGATATGCTTGTTATTTAATAGTTCAAAATGCGAATCCAAGAAAAAAATCAGTAGCACTTGGACAAACATATTTTGCTATTCAAACTAGAAAACAAGAAATTACTGAATTAGAATATTCCAAGTTATCAGAAGATGAAAAAAGATTATATACTAGAATTCTTGTTAATAATAAAAATAAATACTTATTTAAAACTGCTAGGGAAGCAGGAGTAGAAAATTTTGGCAAATTTAATAATTATGGATACAAAGGACTTTATAATGGAGAAACAGCTAAACAAATAGCCAAACGTAAGAATATTAAAGAAAATGATGATATTCTTGATTATATGGGTAGTGAAGAACTAGGTGTTAATTTATTTTGTATTACACAAACAGAAGATAAATTAAAAAAAGATAATATAGATGATGAATACGATGCTTGTATAACACATTATAATGTAGGTAAAACGGTTAAAAAAGCAATACAAGAACTTGGCGATAATATCCCAGATACATTGCCAACAAAAGAAAAGTTTATAAAAGAATTAGAAAGAGAAGAATTACAAAGAATAGAAACTAATTAATAGACATTATGTTTGCAACAATGTAAAAGTTATTTACTTTAATAACATTTAATTATATACTTAAATTGGATTTTATGTTATCGATAAAATTATGGTTTTTGAATGGAAGTGTGATTATATGAAAATGTATGAAAAAATTAAACTTTTTAATAAGAGTTATGTATATGACCAATATACAAGAATTGTAAAAGATTTTAAAGATTATGAAAAGATAACAAAAATTAAAATGCTTGATGCTATCTATGACGTTTATAATGATTACAATAATATTATTGATATTTGTACAACAAGGGAATTAAAGTATTTAAAAATGGTCTTAGATAATAAATTAACAATATCTGATTTATTAGAAAATCCCAAGGAATTAAAAATAGAATATTTAGATGAAAAATATGATTGGGAAAGAGAAAACTTATACAATAAATTTTTATTAGATTATGATTATTATAAAGAAAGTTATATTCCAGAAGAAATATTGAATAAAGTAAAAGAAGCCATTGAAAAGGTAAAATGGAAAGAAAAAAAGAAAATGGATGACTTAAATGAAATTCTAGTAAGTTATTGTAAAACGCAAGGTTCTGCTTTACTTAATACAGTTGCTTCGTTTGGATCTGGAATAACGGGAATTAAAGAGGAAGTAATCTGGAATCACATGTTAAATAATAAATTATTTAATTATTATGTATTTATAGTTAGTAAAAATATTGAAAGTTTAGGAAATAATATACCTGTTGCTATATATCAAGATTATTATGAAATCGAAGAAGAATTAGAATACCAAAGAAAACTACAAGGATTAGCAGGAGATAAAAAAATAGATATTAGAGTTTATAAAAGATTATTCTATAATGATTTTGATATAAAAAATCCTAAAATAAAAAAGTTTTTAGTCGAATTAAAAAAATTGCCTTTTTTTTGGTATTCAGCAATTAAACCAGTTAAAGAGTTTGCAATGTTAAATATTGATAGAAAGAATCTAAAAGAATATATTAAAAATATTCCCGCTCTTAAACATGAAGATTTGAATAATTTTTTTAAGATTATGGATGAAGCTATGGATGAAATGCCATCTGGTGCGTTAAACGGTTTTACGCCCAACGAAGCTAAACAAATAAAAATAAATAAAATTAAAAAAGAAATAAAAAAAGAGCAAAATTATATAAAACAACAAAATGCTCATTTATCTAAAGAAGATGCAAAATTATTTTATAAAATTTATTTTGCTCTACTTGAATTTACTAATAATAGATATAAAATAAATCCATATGTTAAAATATATAATCATAAAGGTATTAATGCTTTTGAAATAAAAGATATTGTTGATGAATTTTGGAAAAATAAAGAGGCAATTATTTTAGAATTCTGTTTGATTAATCCATTTAAGTTTAATAAAGAAGAAATGAAAATAGCAAGTGAATTTAAAAAAGGATTTAGAGATATGTTTATTATCGCTAAATATGATTTAGAATATACTGCTTTTATGAATAAAGATAGAATTTATATGGTAAAAGGTTTACATGATAATATAGATAATATTATTTCTTATAAAAATTTACCGTACGTTACTATTACATCGATAATTCCATTTAAAAATAGTTTAACTTATGATGGTATGCTTTTAGGATTAGGTATTAAGATGGGAAATAATTTTGAAGATATGGTTGAAAAAGAATATGATAATTTGATGAAATATTATCATATATAATGTATAAAATTATGAAAGATAAACTTATTTTTATAAATTAAATACATTGACAGTGAAAAATTATTAAATGGAAAATATTGAAGAATATTAATATATGATGTCAAAATACTATACGAGAAAAGAACTATAGTATTAAAGGAAATGTTTAAAATTTATAACAACTACTAATTTTAAAATAATTGGATATATTAATTATATAGCAATAGTAAAATTAGGAGGATAACATGAAAAAGGTAATAATCACTTTAAGTATAGTAATTTTATCATTTGCATTTTGTCTTTGGTTTTATAATTATAATGAAAAGAAAGTTCCAAAAAAATATCTTGAAGGATTAATAACTTTTATAAATTCTGAAACTCTTACAATTAATAATAATGATATAGATTACAAATTTAATATTAAATCTAATAAAATCGATTTTTTAAATAATTTTACTATAGGAGATAAAGTCAAAATTACATATACAGGAAATCTTATCAAAAACAAAATTCAAAATGTTGATATAATTGATATTGTTAAACTTGAAAACAATAATGACGACCATAGAACAGTAGAAAAAGAAGAATATGAAATACCCTTAGAATGGCAAGATAACGGAGTCTTTAAAGAATATTATAACAAAGCATATAAGAAACTATTGAACATGACAAATGATGAAAAAATTGGTCAATTATTGCTTGCAAGAATGCCTGAGGCAAATGTGGAAGATGCAATTAAAAAGTATAACCTTGCAGGATTTGTTTTATTTGCACGTGATTTTAAAGATAAAACTGAAGAGGAAGTAAAAAATACGATAGAAAACTATCAAAGAATTTCTAAAACACCACTTTTTATCGCAACTGATGAAGAAGGTGGTAGTGTAGTAAGAGTTAGTAGTAATCCTTTATTAGTTAAAGAAAAATTTAAATCTCCAATGGAGTTATATAAAGAAGGTGGACTGGATTTAATTAAAGAAGATACCTTAAATAAAATTAAAGTTCTTAAAAATTTAGGCATCAATATAAATCTCGCACCTGTTGCGGATGTATCAACTAACCCTGATGATTACATTTATAAAAGAAGTTTAGGACTAGATGCAAATAAAACCGCTGAATATATTAGTGAATCGGTAAAAATCTATAATAAAGAAAAAATGGGACATACTTTAAAACATTTTCCTGGATATGGTAACAATAAAGATACACATAAAGGAATTGCGATAGATAAAAGAGATTATTCTGAATTTTTAAATAATGATTTTATTCCTTTTGCTAAAGGAATTGAAGTTGGCGCGAAAAGTATTTTATTTTCTCATAACATAATAGAATCAATAGATGCTAACCATCCAGCATCGTTATCTAAGGAAGTTCATAATATTTTAAAAAATGACTTAAATTTCACAGGAGTAATTATGACAGATGACTTGGATATGGGTGCGATCAAAGAATATAGTGAAGATAATCCTGTTTTAGAGGCATTGAAAGCAGGTAATGACTTAATCATGGTTACAGATTATGAAGATAGTTTTAATGTCATTAAAAATGCTTTAAAAGAAGAAAAAATAGATATATCTATGATAGATCACTCAGTATTCAAAAATTTAGCATTTAAATATAGTTTAAATTTAATCGAATAATTTTGACATTATAGTTTATTTTTTGCTATAATTTGAAATGTAAGGGTATAGGTGAATAATTATGGATAGTAAAATAAATGAATTTTTTAATTGTGTTATTACAATCGAAGGAGAACGTATGCAATCAAACAATGAAAGTAGTACACGAGTATATACTTTCACAAATAACAATAATAATATAAATTGTTACATTTTGGCATCAAGATATAATTTTAATTTTTTGACAGAAGAAGATTTAATTAATACTATTTATGAAGAAAATATAAATTGTAAAGTTATAGAAAATATTAGTTCTGAAAATTTTAAAGATATTTTAAATATCGCTATTGAAAAATATGACATTCAAAATGAAATTAATCCAAATGATTTGGATAAAAATAATGTTTCATTACATGGTGAAGTAGCTTTATATGGCGAAGAAAATGCTCACAGTATATTTATTAATTATAATCAATCGATCTTTTCTAGAGAGCAGAATGAAGAATTATGGAGAATGAGAAATAAAATTTCTAAAGATATATTCTATAATAGACGATCAAAAGGTCAAAAGTATTCAAATTCTCCATTTGACATATATAGAGATTTAAATGGAAAATCAATGATAAAAAATATGTAATCAAGCCTTTATAGCTTGGTTTTTAAGTTTAAAATATTAAAAAATGTTATAATAATTTATAGAATGGAGGAATAATATGGCAACACCACATATAGAAGCCAAAAAAGAAGATATAAGTAATATTGTAATTATGTCGGGAGATCCAATGCGTTCTAAATATATTGCTGAAAATTTTTTAGAAGACGCAAAACTCGTAAATAAAGTAAGAGGAATGTATGCCTACACAGGAAACTATAAAGGTAAAAAAATAACTGTAATGGGACATGGAATGGGAATGAGTAGTATAGGTATATATGCATATGAATTGTTTAAATTTTATGATGTAGAAACTATTATTAGAGTAGGTTCATGTGGAAGTTTTAATGAAAACTCTAAAGTAGGAACAAATGTACTCGCACAAAAAACAGATACTACAAGTAACTTTGCTTTCGAAATGATAGGAAAAGACATACATGAAATTGATGCATTTAATGAAATTAATGAAATAATAAAGACTATTGCGAATGAAAGCCGAATAAATATAATAGAAGATAGTGTTACTACAGGACTTGTGTTTGATGCATATAGAAGTAATGTTAAAAGTACACCTAAAAATTTTGTAGATATGGAAGCATTCGCACTATTTTTAATCGCACATACTTTAAATAAAAAATGTGCATGTCTTTTAAATGTTACTGACAATTTGATAACTGATGAACACTTACCAAGTAGTTATCGTGAGCAAAAATTAAATGATATAATTTTTGTCGCACTTGAAAGTGCATTAAGATTATAATTTTTGAATATATTCATATACTAAAAAAGAAAGTTGGTGCAATAATGGAATATATAAAAAAAGAATTTGCAGCTTATAATGTACATATAATAAAAACTAAAACTTTTAAAACTGTAACCGTAGAAGTTGATTTTTTAAGAAAAGTAAAAAAAGAAGAAATAACTATGCGTAATTTTTTAGGAGATATTCTTTTACAATCTACGGAAGATTATCCTACAAAAAGATTGTTATCTAAAGAAGCATGCAAATTATATAATTTAAGTATAAATACAGGTAGTAGTAGAATTGGTAACTTTTTAAATCTTAATTTTACTTTGCAATATTTAAATGAAAAATACACTGAAACAGGAATGCAAAATAAATCTTTGCAATTTTTCTTTGATACATTATTTAAACCAAATATAAAAGATGAAAAATTTGATTTAAAATCTTTTAATATTGTTAAAGAGGGTATAAAAAGCGATATAAAATCTATTAAAGATAATATGACTAAGTACGGAATAATTAAACTACTTTCAAAAATGGGAGAAAAAGAACCTTATTCATATCATGGATATGGATATATGGAAGATTTAGAAGAAATTACACCTGATAACTTATATGAATATTATAAAGAAGTATTAAGAAGTGATAAAGTTGACATTTTTATAGTAGGAGATGTCGATGAAGAAGAAATTTTAAATTTCATAAAAGATAATTTTAAAATTAATACAGTTAAAAAAGATATAGGTAATATTGTCATTGAACACGAAAAAATTAGAGGACGTATGGCAAAAATTACCGAAGAAGAAAATATTAGCCAATCAAAATTAAATATTGGATGTAAATTAAAAGGACTAAATGATTTTGAAAGAAAATATGTAATGCTTTTGTATAATGAAATTTTAGGCGGCTCTACTGAATCAAAATTATTCAAAAATGTGAGAGAAAAAAATTCTTTAGCTTACTATATAACATCCGGATTAAAAATTTATGACAATATCTTAATGATATATTCAGGAATAAATAAAAGTGAATTTGAAAAAGCTTTAAATATAATAAAAAGAGAAATGACTAAAATGAAAAAAGGAAACATCACAGATTCCGAATTTGAAAATGCTAAAAAGACAATTTTAGCTTCATATGACACTATAGAAGATTCTCCAAAAAGAATAATAGGTCTATATTATTCAAAAGAACTTGGAAATGGAGAAGACATCGAAGGAAAAATCGAAAATGTAAATAAAGTTACTAAAGAGGAAGTAATAAAAATTGCTAGTAAAGTAAAAATTGATACAGTTTATCTAATGTATGGAAAGGAAAATTAATATGGAAGAAAAAACAATTGAAAAAGTAAACCAAAAATTATTTTATAAAAAATTAGATAACGGACTAGAAATTTTTATGCTTCCTAACAATAATATCAAAAATGTATATGCAACTTTTACTACAAAATATGGTTCTGTTCACGATGAATTTGTTCCACTTGGAGAAAATAAAATGCTTACAGTACCTAAAGGTATCGCACATTTTCTAGAGCACAAAATGTTTGAACAAGAAGATGGAGTAGACCCTTTTACTTTCTTTTCTAAAAGTGGTACTGATTGTAATGCACATACAACACTTAAACATACAACATATGAGTTTATGGGTCCTAATAATTTTGTAGAAAATATTGGATATCTTTTAGACTTTGTTCAAGAACTATATTTAACTGATGAAAATGTCGATAGTGAAAAAGGGATTATTGAACAAGAACTAAAAATGTATATGGACGATCCCATATTTGTTTTATATGATGGAATTAAAAATAATGTATTTGAAAAAAGTCCCTTTAAATACCCAATTGGAGGAACAATTCAAAGTATCTACAAAATAAATAGGGCATATCTTACAAAATGTTATAATACTTTTTATAACCCTTCAAATATGTTTGTAGTTATAACAGGTAATTTTGATCCTGAAATTACTTTAGATATAATTACTAAAAATCAAGAAGGGAAAGAATTTAAAAAATTAGATGGTATTAAAATAAAAGAATATAAAGAACCTGATAAAGTAGTAAAAGATTATGAGGAAGTTTCTAAAAATGTAGATAACAATAAATTTGCATATGCAATAAAATTAAATTTAAATAAATTTAATAATATGGATGAGAAAAAACGTAATTTCTATTTATCACTATCTGTCGAAAGCCAGTTTGATTCTCTTTCAGAATTTTACGAAAAAATGATAGAAAAAAATTATTTGACTGATCCAATAGAATTCGAACGTATCATAACAGATACTCATATGGTAATTGTCTTATTAGGAGAAACAAACTATCCTAAAGAATTATTTGCAGAAATAGATAATAAGTTTAAAAATATTGAAATAACTATGGAAGATTTTGAACTTGCAAAAAAATCTATGATAAGTTCATACATTAAAAGGTTTGACAATATTTTCGCACTAAACGATTATGTAATCAACGAGGTTATTAATTTTAATAAATATGAAGGTAATGATTTAGATTTTATAAATTCATTGAATTATGATGAATTAAAGAAGGTATCTAAAAAAATAGATCCAAGTAATAAATCAATTTTATTAGTAAAACCTCACAAAGATAATAGTAACGAAGAAGAAAAGTAAAAACTTAATAGTTTTTATTTTTTTTATATCATGTTATAATATGTATACACTATGACTATTTTAGACACTTTTTTTTATACAAATATATTACTGTTAATTTGGTGATATATATGAAAGTAAAAGTAATAGATGAATCTCATGAAAAAGATTTAGAAAATTCAGTTAATGAATTTTTAAGTGATACTGAAAAAGAAATAATAGATATAAAGTTTCAAGTTGCAGTATCTGTTGATCATGAAGAACAAGTATATTGTTTTTCTGCTATGATTTTGTATAAGTAGATATGGATGTGATAAAGTGAAAAAAAATTCATTTATAAAAGGAGCTTTTATTGCAACTTTTGCAATATTTGTATCCAAGTTTTTAGGAATTGTATATGTTATACCTTTTTATAGTATAATTGGAGAACAAAACGGAAGTTTATATGGCTATGCATATACAATTTATAACTTGTTTCTAGCTCTTTCAACTGTAGGAATACCTCCTGCAATGAGTAAACTTATAAGTGAATATAATACTTTGGGTTATTATAATACTAAGGAACGAGCTTATAGGTTAGGTAAAAAATTAATGCTTATTATAAGTGTAGTCGTTTTCATAATATTATTTACTATGGCACCAATAATTGCAAAAGCAATTATCGGAGATGCGACTGGTGGTAATAGTATAGAAGATATCGCTTTTGTTGTAAGAGTAATATCTACAGCTATTTTAGTAGTACCTTTACTTAGTATATCTAAAGGATATTTACAAGGGCACAAATTTATCGCACCATCTTCATATAGTCAAATTTTAGAACAAATAATAAGAATTATTGTAATTTTAGTAGGTAGTTACACTTTTTTAAATGTATTTAAACTAGGAATGACTAATGCAATAGGAGTTGCAGTATTTGGCGCAACTGTAGGTGCGATAGGGGCACTTATATATGTTTTATACAAAATACATAAAAATAAAAGTCAGTTAAATATCGATGAACCTATAAAAGCTGAAGAAAAGAAGATAACTAATAAAGAAATTTTAAAGAAAATAATTACTTATTCATTACCTTTTATAATGTTTGGTCTTACAATGTCTATTTATGAATTTATAGATATGGTTACAATCGTTAAAACTCTAACTCACAATTTAGGGTTTAGTACTGTGGATGCTGAGAGTGTAATTGGAGTTATGAATACTTGGGGTAACAAATTAAATAGTATTGTAATTGCCATATCAATTGGACTTACTACAAGTTTAGTACCTAATATTACAAGTAGTTATGTTGCCAAAAAATATTCTGATGTTAAAAAGAAGATAAACCAATCATTACAAATTTTAATTCTTGTCGCACTTCCAATAACAATTGGGCTTAGTATACTTGCAACCCCAGTGTTTAATGCATTTTATGGAGAAAATATTTGGGGACCAACAGTATTCAAATATTCAGTTTTCATAGCAATAGCTACTTGTTTATTTAATACAACAATAATAATTTTACAATCCTTAAATAAATACAAAACCGTGTTTATAAGTATAATTAGTGGTATTGTAATTAAATATATTTTAAATGTTCCTTTAATGATATTAACACACAATTTAGGATTTCAAGGATTTTATGGAGCAATCACGGCAACATTAATTGGTATTGCTGTATCAGTATTTATAAATTTATATGTATTACATAAAGATGAAGAATTAAAAGTTAGATATAAACAAACTTTAACAACGATTATAAAAGTAGTATATACTTTAGCTATTATGTGCATAGTACTACTACTAATGGAATTTATAATACCAATAGAAGGTCATGGTAGAATGATGTCATTATTAATAGTTATAATTTATGGAATAGTTGGTGCTGGAATTTTCTTCGGTATATCAATTAAAAATCATATGATTAGAGATGTTGTGGGGGATAAATTTATAGATAATATTTTTGATAAAATTAAGAAAATTCTTCATATAAAACGACAAAATAATAGTGTATAATATTATAAAATTCTCATAGGTGATACTTATGAGAATTTATTATATTTTTAAAATTAATAAATCTGTTTCTAATTTATACAGAAAAAAGGAATATGTCTTATATGATATTTTGACTGGAATATACAAAATGAATAAAACGGACCTTGTACTAGGATATAAATTCTTTGAACAATTTGCATATTTTTTTAATAAAAATAATGTAAATGAATATATATTTAATAAATACAAGGATAATATTACATATATTAAAAATATAAACAGACATATAATAAATGATAGATTTAGAAATGAATTTAGTAATTTAATCGTTTATAATTCACATATAAAAATCAAAACAAATTTAGATATTTCTAATTTCTTTAAAACTCTAAATGAGTATGAAAAAAATTTATTTGTATGTGATTTTAAAAACCATGATTATTTTTGGTTGGATAATATTATTAAAGCTCTTGTATAAATTAGTTATTTTTAGTAAAATTAGTTTGGAGGTACTAATATTATGTGGATGGATATACTATACGTAGTAATTGGTTTACTAGTTGGTGGTGCTTTAGGATTTTTCATTTCTCAAAGATATACAAAAAGTTATATGAAAAAAAATCCACCAATTAATGAAGAAATGATAAAAGCTATGATGACACAAATGGGAAGAAAACCTTCTCAAAAACAAGTTAATCAGATGATGAAATCAATGAGTAAATATATGTAAATTAGAAGCTATAGAAGCTTCTTTTAGTTTGAAATAATTTATAATTAAAAAATAATCTAATAAGAACTAATTTTAAAATTGATAAAACTTACAAATTGTGAGATACTATGTATGCAATAAATTTATAGTTTTAAATGAGGTGTAAAAATGAACAAAATATGTCTTTTACCAAAAAATGAAGAAGAATTAAATTTAAATGTGGATGCATTTATAATTGGAATTAAAGATTATAATGTTTTAAATACTTTAGAAATAGAAATAGAAAAATTAGATAACTATTTAAATAATCGAAATATATATATTAGTCTTAATAAATTATTTCATAATAATGAACTTGAAAAACTTAATAATTTATTAAAAATTCTTGAAAATAAAAAAATTAAAGGAGTAATTTTTGATGATGTTTCTATATATCAACTAGTAAAAGAAAATAATTATAATATAAATTTAATATGGGGAAATATTCATCAGGTTACAAGTTATAAATCAATTAATGAATGGTATAATTTAGGAGTTAAAATGGCTATAACTTCTCCTGATATTACTTTAAACGAAATACTAGAAATTAAAAATAATACTAAATCTCAATTATTTGTACCTATATATGGAAAATTTGAAATTTTTTCTTCAAATAGATTTTTAGTAAAAAGCTATTTTGACTACATAAATAAAAATAAAAATGATAATTTATATTTTATAGATAATAAATTAATTAATCAAAAATATCCTATTTATGAAGATACAAATGGAACTCGTATTATAAATGGAAGTACGATGAATGGTCTAGAAGAATATATTTTGCTTCTTAAAAATGATATAGAATATGTAATTATCAATTCTTTTCTAATAGAAAACATTAAAGAAGTAGTAAA
This sequence comes from uncultured Bacilli bacterium, assembly GCA_944372025.1. Lineage (GTDB taxonomy): Bacteria > Bacillota_I > Bacilli_A > RF39 > UBA660 > JAFSEX01. The sequence goes on from CALVYE010000013.1 coordinate 16,571, forward strand.
TAATTTTAAAAAAGTAAGAGAAATGTTTGAAAACGATAAAATCGATATGGATAAAGTTGAACAATTATCTAAAGAATTAGGAAATGATAAAGTATTTTTAAATAAAGAGACAATTTATAAAGTAAAGAGTGATGTAAATGAATAAAGTTGAACTTTTAGCACCCGCAGGAGATTTAGAAAGATTAAAATGGGCATTAATGTATGGAGCAGATGCTGTATATATTGGAGGAAGAAATTTTAGTTTACGTGCGAATGCTAAAAACTTTAGTATAGAAGAGATTAAAGAAGCATGCGATTATGCACATAAATTAAATAAAAAAGTATATGTAACTATTAATATCGTATTTCACAATAAAGATTATGAAGGGTTAGAACAATATATTAAAAAAATATATAACATTGGAGTAGATGCAGTTATAGTATCAGATATTGGATGTATTAATCTTATAAAAAAGACATGTCCAGATTTAGAAATCCATTTATCTACACAAGCTTCTTGTATGAATAAAGAAGCTGTAAAGTTTTATAAAAATTTAGGAATAAAAAGAGTAGTTCTTGCTCGTGAATGTTCGAAAGAAGAAATAAAAAATATCATCGAAGAAACTCATATGGATACCGAATGCTTCATTCATGGAGCGATGTGTGTTGGATTATCTGGAAGATGTGTACTATCAAACTATATGACCAATAGAGATTCCAATAGGGGAGGATGTAGCCAAATATGTCGTTGGGACTTTGATTTATATGATAGTAATAATAAAGAAATAGAATCTAACACAAAATTTACAATGTGTTCTAAAGATTTATCTATGATAGAATATATACCTGAAATGATAGATTTAGGAGTAAAGTCATTTAAAATTGAGGGTAGAATGCGTTCAATATACTATATAGCATCCGTAGTACATACATATAGAAAAATAATCGATGAATATATGAAAGATAAAGATAACTTTAAATTTAATAAAAATTATCAAAAAGTCTTAAATAAAGTTGCCAATAGAGAAAATGTCGCACAATTTTTTCATAAAAAACCAGATGTAAATGAACAATATTATTTAGGAAGAGTAGAATTTTCTAATCAAGATTTCTTGGGTATTATCCTAGATTACAATAAAGAGGAAAAGATTGCGACAATAGAACAGAGAAATTATTTTAAAGTGGGAGATGAAATAGAAATGTTTGGTCCTAATACCGAACTATTTAAAATAAAAGTAAATGAAATTATAGATGAAGAAGGTAACAAAATAGACGTTGCACGTCATCCAAAACAAATTCTAAAAATAAAAATTGATAAAAATGTAAACAAATATGATATTATGCGTATTCCATACTTAGATTAATAAATTAATAAACTAATAAACTATGAAATGTTTAAGTTTCATAGTTTTTTTGATATAATCTAAATATATTATGAGAGGAGTATTCCTATGAAACTTACAAATGATTGGAAAGATTATAAAATTATAGATATGGCTAATGGAGAAAAACTAGAAACTTGGGGTAAGTATAAATTCTTAAGACCCGATCCACAAATTATTTGGACTCATAAATCTAACCCATCATTATGGAACAATATAGATGCACACTATCACAGAAATAATAAAGGTGGAGGATACTGGGAATATAAAAAAAATATTCCTGAAAGTTTTGTTATATCATATAAAGATTTAAAATTCAAAATTGGACTTATGGGATTTAAACATACAGGATTGTTTCCCGAACAAGCATCTAATTGGGATTATTATATCGAAAAAATTAAAAAGGCTGACAGAAAAATAAAAGTTTTAAATTTATTTGCATATACAGGAGGAGCAACTATCACATGTTCATATGCAGGAGCAGATGTAGTGCATGTAGATTCTTCTAAAGGGATGACTAATTGGGCAAAAGAAAATTTAGAATTATCTAATCTTTCTAATAATTATGTAAGATTTATAGTAGATGATGTCATTAAATTTGTAAAAAGAGAAATTAGACGTGGAAATAAATATGACGCTATCATAATGGATCCTCCTTCATATGGAAGAGGAAATAATGGTGAAGTTTGGGACATAGAAAAAGACTTATACCCTTTATTAGAATTATGTGAAAATGTTTTGAGTGATAATCCTTTATTTGTACAAATAAATTCATATACAACAGGACTTTCTATGAGTGTACTTAACAATGCTCTAAATCTTATTTTTACGGATAAATATGGCGGAAAAACTACATTCGATGAGATAGGACTTCCTATGGAAAACTCTAAATTAATCTTACCATGTGGTGCTTTTGCTAGATGGGAGAAATATGAATAAATTAGAAATTTTATATGAAGATAATCATATAATTGTTGTTATAAAAAGAGCAGGGGTCTTATCACAAAGTGACAAAACTAACGATTTAGACATGTTGAGTTTAGTTAAAATATATTTAAAAGAAAAATATAAAAAACCAGGTAATGTATATTTAGGACTAGTACATAGATTAGATAGAATGGTATCAGGAGTAATGGTATTTGCTAAAACTAGTAAAGCTGCATCTAGACTTAGTGAACAAATTAGAAATAAGACTTTTAAAAAATTATATTTGTGTGTTGTAAAAGGAACTTTTAATCAAAATAAAGGTAACTTAAAAGATTACTTGGTTAAAGATGAAAAAACAAATAAAAGCTATGTTACCGATAAAAATAAAGGGAAACTAGCAGAACTAAACTACAAAGTTTTAAAAACGTATAACAATTTAAGTTTGCTAGAAATAGAACTCATTACAGGAAGACATCATCAAATAAGAGTTCAATTATCAAGTAGAAATCATCCAATATATGGAGATAATAAATATGATAAGAATCCTGCAAAAACAAATATAATGCTTCATGCATATAAAATAAAATTTATTCATCCTACAACTAAAGAAACATTAGAGTTTGAATCTTATCCTAAGGGAGAATTATGGAATAATTTTTTAAATAATTAAAGTTTTTTATAACATTTTTTGCTAATAATATTGTGAGTATTTTTTTACTTTTTACCTATTAAAAACAAAAAACGACACTTAAAAAAGCTATAATACTTTTAGGTGATGTAAAATGAAAAGAAAAATAATACTTCCGACAATATTATCTTTATTAATTGGTGGATATTTAGGATATCTTATCTTTAATCAATATAAACAGAATAATGTTACTACCTTTAATGAATCTGATGAATCGATATACTTTTTGCAACAAGGTGTCTATTCAAACGAGGAGAGTATACTATCTAATACAAAAGAAATATCAGATTATATCTACTTTAAAGAAGATGATAAATATAAAGTATATGTTGGAATAACTACAAACAAAGAAAATGCAGAAAAAATTAGCAATATTTTTAAAGATAAAAATATCGATATATATATAAAAGAAATGGGTATTTCAGATAAAGCTTTTGTAGAAAAATTAAAACAGTATGATGAACTTATAAAAGCTACAGAAGATCAAAATGTTATTTTAGGTATTGTAAAACAAATCTTAAGTGAATATGAACAGGTGGTGAAAAATGGGGAGTGACTTTAAAAATATAATGCAAGATGAGAAACCCAGAGAAAGACTTTTAAAGTATGGTGTAGAAAACATTTCTAATGAAGATTTAATTTCGATTATTTTAAAAACGGGTACTAAAAATTTAACGGTAAAAGATTTAGCGCTCAACATTATAAGTGAAATTAAAGATATAAGTGAATTAAAAAATATGACAGTAAATAAACTTATGAAAATAAGAGGTATAGGATTAGTAAAAAGTTTGGAGCTTATAAGTTCTATTGAACTTGGAAGACGAGTCTATCATGAAAAGAAAACCAATACTAAAAAAATAAGAGACGCAAATGATGTTTATAAAATAATGAAAAGTAAGTTTTTAGGTAAAAATAAAGAATACTTTTATGTTATTTATTTAGATACAAAACTTAAAATAATAGAAATAAAACTATTATTCGTAGGAACTATAAATTCATGTATTATAGATATAAGTGAAATCTTCAAATATGCATATCTTCTTGGTGCATCGCAATTTATATGTGTACATAATCATCCTACAGGAGATATAAGTCCTAGCAAAAATGACAATATAAATACAGTAAGACTAATAAAAGTTGGAAAATTGCAAAATATTTTATTAAAGGATCATGTAATTATAGGAAATGGGAAATACTATAGTTATCATGAAAATAGTGATTTTGTATTTTAAATTTGTCAAAATTATATTATAATTTAGTAGGACGTGATACAAATGAATATACGAAAGTCAAAAAAAAGATTAGAAACAAAGTATATAATCTTAATAATAATAGGGATCATAATATTATTATTAAGTATTTTTGCTTTTACTGTAAAAGATAAACGAAATTTATCAAAACCCGAACAAATTTTAAAAGATGGAATAGTATTAGTTCAAAATATTATTTTGTATCCTTTTAAATATATTGGTAATGGAATAAAAGAATTATATCAATTAAAAGATGTGTATAAAGAAAATCAAATTTTAAAAAGCAATTTAGATAGATATGACTTATTATATACTCAAAATAATGAATTAAAAAAAGAAATAAAAGCCTTAAAAGAAGAAATGAATATTGATTATATGCTTAGTGAATATGAGTATTTAAAAGCAAGTATCATTAATCGTAATGTAGGATATTGGTATGATACTATTACTGTTAATAAAGGTAGTAGAGATGGCGTAAAAAAAGATATGGCTGTTATAACTAGTAAAGGTTTAATTGGAAAAGTAACAAAAACTACAAGTTTTAATAGTGAAATTAAACTTATAACTTCTAACAATTCTAATAATAAAATATCTGTTATTATAGATAACGATGGAAATAAACTTTATGGTATTATGACAAGTTACAATGAAAAAAATAATACACTTTCGATAGAAGGAATCGACGATAATAGCGAAATTAAAAAAGATTCAGTCGTTTATACAAGTGGTCTAAATGATATATTTCCGAGTGGAATAATAATTGGAAAAGTAAAGAATGTTGAAACCGATAACTATGGACTAGCTAAAAATGTTAAAGTAACTCCCTCTAATGATATGGATGACATAATGGTAGTAAGTATTTTAAAAAGGAAGGATAACAACCAATGATTTATGGTATTATTATAACATCTATATCTTTACTTTTAGATGCTTTATTATCTATTTTTATTCCTTTTGGAACATCAAATTCAATATTTATAATTCCTATGTTTACAGTAATATCCCTAATTATAATTTATCCTTATTATAATAATAAATGGGATTACTTAAAAGTATGTTTATTATTTGGACTGATTTATGATATTTTATTTACCAATACCTTAGGCTTAAATATTACTATATTTTTTATTATAGGTTTTATTATTTCTTTATTAGATGATACTTTATCTAATACATTATTTAGTATCATTATAAAAATGTTAATTGTTATCGTTTTATATGATTCTCTAACATATTCTATTTTGTATTTTCTAGATTATATGGATTATAATATAATGTCTTTAGTCGAAAAATTGTATAAGTCTTTATTATTAAATGTAATTTATATTACTATCTTATATTTTTCAACTAATGCGATTGCTAAAAAATTATCTATTAGAAAAGCAAACTAAAAAGCTGAAACTTTATTTGGTTTCAGCTTTTTCTATATTTGATGTTTTTTTAGTTTTCATAATAATAGGTAAGATTATAGGATTCCTTCCTGTTTCTTCTATTATAAATGATGATATACCAGATACTAATGCATATTTTAAATCATTAATGTTAAAATTATTAGATTTTAATTGACTTTGAATAATTCTAGATGCATTATTTTCAATTTTCTTAATCAATTCTGAACTTTCATTTACTAAGACAAAGCCTCTTGTAGCTATGTTAGGACTAGTAAGTAATAGTTTTTTATCGATATCTATATTTGCTACGATAATTAAAATTCCATCACTTGACATTATCTTTCTATCTTTTATAACTAGATTACCTATATCGCCAATTCTATTTCCATCGACATATATATCATTTGCTGGAACTGTACCTTGTTTTTTTATTCCTGTCTTTGACATAGAAAGTATTTCACCATTTTGTAAAACAAAAGTCTTATTCTTTGGCATACCAAGTTCTATAGCTAAATCGGCATGTCTTTTAAGCATTCTAAATTCTCCATGTACAGGCATAAAATATTCGGGATTGATAAGTCTTAACATCAACTTTAATTCTTCCTCTTTAGCATGTCCTGAAGCATGTACATCTGTAGAGTTAGTATTATTATATACTTTCGCACCTTTCAAATATAATTTATTAATTACTCTAGATACTGATAGTCCATTACCTGGAATAGGGGAAGAAGAGAATATTACAACATCATTAGGCATCAATTTAATTAATTTATGAGAACCATTCGCAATTCTCGATAAAGCTGCTAGTGGTTCCCCTTGTGAACCTGTACAAAGAAGTAAAACTTTATTTGGAGCCATTTTTTTAGCTTCTTCAGGAGTTATAAATATTGATTTATCTTTTATATATCCACCTTCGATTGCAACTTCTATAGAACTTTCCATGCTTCTACCAAATAAAGCAATTTTTCTTCCATTTTCACGACAAGTTTCAACTATGTGTTTAAGTCTATATATATTAGATGCAAAAGTTGCTAGAATAATTCTTCTATCCGTTTCTCTAGAAATTATATCGCTTAAAGCCTCATCAACTTTAGACTCAGATAATGAAAATCCACTAGATAAAGCATTTGTACTATCACTCATTAAAAGTCTTACACCTTTTTTTCCAACTGCAGCCATTTTATGAAGATTAGCTACAGGTCCAATAGGGGTAAGGTCAAATTTAAAATCTCCTGTTTCTACAATTGTTCCATTAGGAGTATTAATTATCACACCATGAGAATCTGGAATAGAGTGTGTTGTTGCAAAAAAACCGATTTCAAAAAATTTAGTTTTAATTCTAGTTTTTTCATTATAATCAACTAAACCTTTAAAAGGAATATTTCTTTCATCTAACTTTTTTCTAATTGAAGGTACCGCTTGTTTAGGAGCATATATTATAGGTATATTAACTGACTGTAATAAAAATGGAATACCTCCAATATGGTCTTCATGTCCATGAGTAATTATAAGTGCTTTTATTTTTTCTTGATTTTTCTTTAAAAAAGTATAATCTGGTATAACATAATCGATTCCAAGTAATTCATCTTCAGGAAACATTACACCAGCATCGATTATTATAATTTCTGTATTATGCATGATAACATACATATTTTTTCCGACTTCACCAAGCCCACCAAGAGCTACTATTTTGGTGTCATCATTGTTAAAAAATTTCATTATTTTCTCCTTTCTTGTTATATTTTTAAAAATTTTTTATATTTTTTCACGTGCTATATAATTATAATAAATTTTAGAATTTTTGTCTATAAATATTCATTTATATTTATAATTGTGTTATAATTTTAAAACGAGGTGTAAAAAGTGACGAAATATAGAAAAGGTGAAATTGTAAAGGGATGTATATCAGGTATAGAAAAATATGGTGCATTTGTAACTTTAGATGAATATTATAGTGGTTTAATTCATATATCTGAAATATCAGAAGGTTTTGTTGATAATATAAATAATTTTGTAAATATAGGTGATACTATATATGCAAAAGTATTAGAAGTAGATGATGATAATTTTAAAGTAAAACTTAGTATTAAAAATATAGATTATAAGGATAATAAACATAAAGGCAAAATAAAAGAAAGCAAAAATGGATTTAAACCTTTAGAAGAAATGCTTCCGACATGGATAGAAGAAAAGGAAAAAGAAATAAAAAGCAATTAAAATTTGTAAAAATTTTAAAAAAAACAATTTGTGTATTGACAATCGATTACAATAAATGGTATATTAAGTTATGTCTGAAGGAACTTTTAGTTAAGTTTCATATGGGCGATTAGCTCAGTTGGTTAGAGCACCTGCCTTACAAGCAGGGGGTCGGGAGTTCGAGTCTCTCATCGCCCACCATTTATTTTTGCCGACTTGGCGCAACTGGTAGCGCAACTGACTTGTAATCAGTAGGTTGCGGGTTCGATTCCTGCAGTCGGCACCACTCGTTTTGGAGGGATAGCGAAGTGGCCAAACGCGGCAGACTGTAAATCTGTTCCTTCGGGTTCGATGGTTCAAATCCATCTCCCTCCACCATTTTTAGTGGAAGTTTGGCTGTTTTTTAGTTTATTGCCTCGTAGCCAAGCGGTAAGGCATCAGACTTTGACTCTGACATGCGCTAGTTCGAATCTAGCCGAGGCAGCCATTTATTTGTCCTGTTAGCTCAGTAGGT
>CALVYE010000014.1 GCA_944372025.1 uncultured Bacilli bacterium
AGAGATATTATACAATATATATCGGAATCTTTTTTATTAATGATAAGGTATCTTTTTAAAAAAGGATTAACAAATAGGGGTTGCTAGTTTTATTAAAATTAAGTATAATAAATAGTAGAATAGAATAAAAAGGAGTAGAGGGTTATGAACGATCAAAACCAAAATAATGGATACCCAAATTATAATAATTCAAATTATTATAATTCACAAAATGGATATAATTATAATCAACAACCTATGAATCAAAATAATATGTATTATTATCAAAATCCATATTATTATCCTCAAAATTATCCAAATTATCAAAACGTTCAATACAATCAATATCAAAATTACCCTCAATATCCTAATTTAAATTATCAAAATTATTACAATCAACAATATTATAATAATATGCCAAATAACAATGCTAATCTAAATAATATTCAAAATGAACCTAAAATAAATAAGGTTGATGATACTACTAATTTTGAAGAAGATATTCCTGCAAATATGGATCCTATTGAAGAGACAGAAAGTTCAAATAACAATTATGTTTCTAATGATAATAGTAATAATATTTATAAAGAAACTAATAACACTTCTATAAACAATGAATACGATAAAGAAAAACAAGAATTTAGAGAAGTTTTACAAAAAGCTGGAATAAATCCTGATGAATTTATTCATAATGATGAAACTCCTAAACCTTCAAATGAAATGAATACTAATCAAAAAGAAGAAAAAGTAAATGACGAAAAAATCGAAGAAATAGCAGAAGTTATTAAAGAAGGCAAAGTAGAAGAAAAACAAGAAGTAGAAAAGCCGAAATTTAGTGTTCTTGAAAGATATGGAGAAGATTTAACTGATAAAGAATATGTAACTAATCCTGCAATCGCACGTGAAGATGAGATACGTAAACTTATCTTAGTTTTATTAACTCCCGATAAGTCAGCTTGTTTAGTTGGTAAACCTGGGATTGGTAAAACTGCAATTGTAGAAGGACTTGCATATAGAATAATGAGAAATGATGTTCCTAATGTTTTAAAAGGATACAAAATAGTTAATGTCGCTACTTCATCATTACTTGGAGAAAGTGTTAGTGATGGAGAACGTGATTCAAGAATTCAATTATTAGTACAAGAAGTAATGAATATGGATAAAATAATATTATTCATAGATGAAATTCATACTTTAATGGGTGCGGGTGCAAAAGAAGGATCATCTTTAGACTTTGCAAATATTTTAAAGCCTGCTTTAGCACGTGGTAATGTAAAACTAATTGGTGCAACAACTTCGGATGAATATGAAAGATATATGATACGAGATAGAGCATTCATACGTAGATTTGAAAAAATTGATGTTGCTGAACCTGATATTCCTACTACCGTAAAAATATTAATGGGTAGTTATCCAAGAATCGAAAAGAAAACAGGAGTAAGATTAATATATTCAGATTATATAAAAGAAAAACTAATGACTTTTTTAGTAGAAATGACCTCAGAATATAAAAGATTTTATGAACTTTCATCTAGATATCCTGATATCTCTTTAGCGCTTCTATCAAAAGCTTTTTCCTTTGCAATTTATGAAAATTCTAACGTTGTTAGACTTAGACATTTTTGGTTAGCAATTAACACATGTAATAGTATATATCCTGATTCTAGAGCAAAAGAAGTGGAAAGATTCAAAGTTGTGTTTGCTGATTTAATTAAAGAAGAAAATTTAGATGTAAATGCTCCTATAGATGTTGAATAATTAAAATCATAAAACTGTTGTTAATTTTAACAATAGTTTTTATTATTGTGATAAGATATATATAAGGTGTTGTAAAATGAAAAAATATAAAGGTCTAAGTGATAGTGAAATAGAAAAAAATCAAAGATTATATGGATTAAATATACTAAATAACAATAAAAAAAATAAATTCTTATATGATATATTATCAGTATTAAAACAACCTATGATAATACTCCTTATGTTATGTGTGTTAATATATATTTTTCTAGGCGAAAAACTAGATTCTATTATTTTATTATTTTCAATTGTTATTATAATTTTTATAGAAATAAGACAATCGATAAAAACAGATAAAGCTTTGGAGCTTTTAAAAAAATTAGCTTGTACTAAATCAAGAGTAATAAGAAATGGAGAAATTTGCGAAATTGATAGTAGTTTGGTGACTGTCGATGATTTACTTGTACTTAGTGAAGGGGATAAAGTTGTTGCAGATTCAATAATTTTAGAAAGTACCGATTTATATGTTGATGAATCTTCATTAACAGGTGAAAGTGTATCAGTTAGTAAAAGTATAGATTTAATTGATAAAGATTCTAAATTTAAAAGTAATTATGTATATAGTGGTTCATTGGTTACAAGAGGTAACGCAATTTGTAAAGTTATAAATATTGGTACAAAAACTTTTTATGGCAAAATCGCTAAAGATTTATCTAGTATTAAAAAATTAAAAAGTCCTTTACAAAACCAAATAAATAAGCTTATAAAAATATTTAGTATTATTGCCCTAATTTGTTTTATTTGTGTAACTATTATCGTGGGAATAAACGAGCATAGCTTTATTGATGGTATACTTTCAGGACTCACAATCGCTATTGGGGTTATACCTGAAGAGTTTCAAGTTGTCCTTACTGTATTTTTATCTTTAGGAGCTTATAGACTTGCTAAAAACAATGCGGTAGTGAGAAATTTAGCTTCTGTTGAAACGTTAGGTTCAATAACATATTTATGTGTAGATAAAACGGGTACAATTACTAAAAATATGATGGAAATAAATGAATTAGTAACTGATATGGATAAAACAGAATTTATAAAACATGCATTATTAGCTACAGAAGAAACATCACATGATTCTATGGATAATGCACTTAAAAATTATTCTAAAATTATAAATATAAACAACATTTATGATAATAAAGAGTTAATAAAAAGTTATCCTTTTTCTAATGATACTAAAATGACAGCTAAAATATATAATATAGATAATAGAAATTATATTTATGTAAAAGGTGCGTTAGAAAGTTTATTTGACATTTGTGATTTAAATGTAGAAGAAAAATATAATTTATACAAATGTCAAAAAGAAATGGCTAAACGAGGTTTGAGGGTAATTGCGATTGGATCTAAAAACATAAGAGTAATAAAAGATGATATATTTGATTATAGAATTAATTTTGATGGTTTAATAGGTTTTTATGATCCACCTAAAGATGGAATAGTGGATGCTGTAAAATTATGTCAAAATGCTGGAATAAAAATTATAATGATGACTGGAGACAATATGGATACTGCATCATCAATTGGAAAAACTATTGGACTTAAAAATTATAATAATATAATAAATGGTAAAGATTTAGATAAAATGTCTGATGAAGAGTTAGTTAATTGTATAAAAGATACGGCTATATTTTCAAGAGTTGTTCCAACCGATAAATTAAGAATTGTAGAAGCTTTGCAAGAACATGGTGAAGTTGTCGCAATGACAGGGGATGGAGTTAATGATGCACCTGCCTTAAAAAAAGCTAATATTGGAATATCTATGGGGAAAAGAGGAACAGATGTTGCGAAAGAAGCATCAGATTTGATTTTATTAGATGATAATTTTTCAACAATTGTAAATACTATAAAAGATGCAAGGAGAATTTATAATAACATTAAAAAGTCTATTACATATATATTTATAGTTCATATACCAATTATTTTACTTGCATTAATTGTACCATTATTTAAACTTCCATTACTTCTTCTACCTATTCATATAGTTATATTAGAATTAGTAATAGATCCTACATGTTCTATAATTTTTGAAAGACAAAAAGCAAATAATACTATCATGAAGATACCTCCAAGGAAGCAAAATGAAAATTTGATTAACACAAAGACAGTGTTAAATAGCATATTGAGAGGGTTAATAATATTTACATTTGTATTTGTTTCATATATAATTATGATAGATGATAGGAGTAAAGCTAATAGTTTTGCCTTTGGTATGTTACTTATGTCTAATATATTTTTAACTTATTCAATTTTATTTAAAGATAGTGATTTGAAATCTATAAAACAAATCATTAAGGACAAAGTAGTACTTATTATTAATATATTAGTATTTTTCATACTTATTGGATTTATTTATCTACCATTTATGAATGATGTATTTAATAATGGTCCAATAAATATAGGCTTATTTATATTGATGATTTTTCTATCATTTGTAAGTGTTTTTTGGATTAATATTGGAGGAAAGAGAAAATGAAAGATTCAAGAAAATTATTTTTTATGGGACTTTTAACGGCATTACTTATATTTTCAAATATAGTTGCTGCTAAAATTACCGTTGTTGCGAAATTACCTTTACCTTGTAGTGTTTTTATTTATCCATTTACATTTTTATGTGTTGCCATAATTACTCATTTATATGGCGCAAAAGATGGAATGAAAAGTATAGCATTTGCACTTATTACACAAATTATATTCTTTGGATTTAGTATTTTAGTTGCTAATGTTCCAAATCAAGTAGATACTTTAGCAGAAGCAAATTCTATTCAAGCTATTTTAGCGCCTGAAGTTACTAATGGTATTTATCATCCAGGATTTAAGTTAATGATTGGTGCAATAGTTTCGTTTGGAGTTTCTCAATTAATAAATGTAGGATTATATACTTTTGCCAAAAAATATACATTTAAAGCTGTTTCATCAGCATTATCTATCTTAATTGCACTACTTATAGATGCAGTAATATTTGTAGCTATAACAGGTATTGGAAATATTAGTGGAAATACTATTGGTATAACTCTAATTAATCAATTTGTAGCAAGGGTAATATTAACTATTGTTTCGGTAATTATATTCTGTATATTTACTATTGGTGATAAGAAAAAAGAGGATAAAAAAGTAGAAAAGAAAGCTTAAAAATTAAAAACTTAGATTTCAATTATCTGAAATCTAAGTTTTTTTAATATCTATATAAAATTTATTGGTCATTATCATATTGAACCAATAATTTTGAAAGAATTTCTATATGTCTTTCCTCATCTAAAATTATTCGATTTATTATATTTTTAATATTTGTATCATCTGTCATATTTATAATCTCTTTATAATTATTAATAGCTTCATTTTCCTTTTTAATATTATTTATAAGCATATCCCTATAATTTAATGTAAAATCTATATAATCACTATTCCAAGGTATTGGCTTATTATTTTTATATGTTACGTAATAAGGGATTAAACCTAATGCTTCAATTAATTCTCCTAAAATTTTTAAATGTCGCATTTCTACTATTGATATATTTTCAAGTATTTTACTTAATTCTTTATATTCATTTAAATATATAGCCTGAAATGAATACTGTGAAACAGCAGATAATTCACTAACCATACCTGCATATAACTCTAAAATTTTATAAGCTAACTTGGGATCCTTTTTTTGAACATTTATACTTGGATAAGGTATATTAAGTATTGGATTAAAATCTTTATTCATGTTAATCACCTCATAATATAATATGATTATTTATATAATTTAGAACCACCATGATTATAGTTGCAAAATTCTTTAAAATGTGGTTTAATTTTATTGAGAGTAAATAAGGAGAATGTGATATGTTTAAAAATATTTTAAAGCGAACAGGTATTCAAGTTCTTATATATTTAGTAATTTTTTACTTGATTCCATATATATCTATTAACTTTTTTCCAGAAAATGTAAGAGATATAGTAACTGCGCTATTTCTTGTAGTATTTAATCTATTAATAATAATAGGTATCGCTACCTTTGATTCATATAAATATAAATTAAATTGGTTTAGTTGGATAATTCCAGGTCTATTGTTTGTACCTTCAATATATTTATTTTTTGGTGGCCTTGATTTAATCGTTTATGCATTTTTATATTCTGGAAGTTATGGAATTGGAATGTTACTTGGTTGGTCTTATAGAACTTATGGCTATCAATTAAAACCTGGATATGGAAAAATTTATAATGAACAAAAAAGAAAAGAAGCAAAAGAAAAAAGAGAACAAAAAATGAAGGAAAAAGAAAAGAAAAAAACAGCAACAAATTCAAATACAAAAAAGAAAAAATAATAATATAAAAATTATTGTTTAACACTAATGATAGTGTTGAACTTTTTTATTTTATAGACAAATTTTTATTTTTTTTATATAATATTTACAGTTACACTTAAATACAAGGTGGTGTTTTATAGATTTAAGGTAATGAGCGCCTGAACTTTTATTAGTTGACGAGGATAGTAGTTATCGAATATTCGGCGGATGCTACTACGGGGAAGTTGTTACTCGTTAAATATATATTAAAAATGCAAAATCTGGCTTGCTACAAAGATATATATTAATTCAATATCATACACTTATAGTAGGAGGATTTTATGTGTGGAATTATTGGATATGTGGGTAAAAATAAGAATGCCTTACATGTTTTGATTGCGGGATTAAAAGCTTTAGAGTACAGAGGCTATGATTCTGCTGGTATTGCCTTTGTAAATGATAACAATATAGAAATTATTAAGTCTGAAGGCAAAATTAAAAATTTAGAAAGTAAAATAGATAAAAATTATAATTCAAACATTGGAATTGGACATACAAGATGGGCAACACATGGATGTCCTGAGACTATTAATTCTCATCCACATAGAGTAGGTAATGTAACTATAGTTCATAATGGGATAATTGAAAATTATGAACAGTTAAAAAATGAATTAGAAAAAGAAGGATATAAATTTATTTCAGAAACTGATACAGAAGTTGCTTGTGCACTTATAGATTTTTTCTATAAGGAAACTAAAAATAAATTATCAGCACTTAAAAAAGCTTCTTCAAAGATGAAAGGCTCTTTTGCTTTCGGAATAATTTTTGATGATGATTTAGATAATATATATGCGATGAGAAAGGATAGTCCTTTAATAATTGCGGTAGGAGATAAAGAGAATTTTATAGCTTCAGATGTTCCTGCAATTTTAGAATATACTAATAAATATATTTTACTTGACAAGAATGAATATGCAGTTATAAATGATAATGAAATAAAAATCTACGATGATAATTTTAATATCTTAAATAAAGAAATTTTAACATATGGTGGTACAAAAGAAGTTGCGATGAAAAATGGGTATGAACATTTTATGCTTAAGGAAATTAATGATGAACCTAAAGTTATTTTAGATACATATATGCAGTTTGTTCAAAGTAATTTAAAAGATATTTTAAGTAATATGCCAGATTTAAGTAAATATGATAAGTTTGATATTGTAGCATGTGGAAGTGCTTATCATGCAGGACTAGTAGGTAAAAATCTTATTGAAGAGTATGCTAATGTTCCTGTAAATGTAGAATTAGCAAGTGAATATAGATATAAGAAAAATTTTAATAACAATAAAACACTTACAATTCTTATATCGCAATCTGGTGAAACTGCAGACACTCTAGCAGCACTTAGAAAAGCTAAAGAAAAAAATATCGATACTTTAGGAATTATAAATGTTGTAGGTTCTTCTATCGCACGTGAAGCAGATAAAGTTATTTATATTAAAGCAGGTGCGGAAATTTCTGTAGCAACTACTAAAGCGTATCAAGCCCAAGTATTAATACTTGCTCTAATCGCAATTAATAAGGGTGTAGTTGATTGTAGTATTTCCCTTGAAGATGCAATAAATTATTTAAATGAACTAGAAGAAATACCTAAAAAAATTGAAAACCTTATTTCAAATATTGAAGAATATAAAATGGTTGCCCAAACTATTTATAAAAAAGAACATTTATTTTTTTTAGGTAGAGGTATCGACTATGCGCTTAGTATGGAAGGCTCTTTAAAGTTAAAAGAAATATCTTATATTCATTCTGAAGCATATGCTGCTGGTGAGCTTAAACATGGTACAATTTCACTAATTGAAGAGGGAACATCAGTTATCGCAATTGTAACTGATGAAAAAATAGATGAAAAAACAGTTAGTAATATAAAAGAAGTAAAAGCAAGGGGGGCAGACGTAACATTGATTACAACTGAAAAATTATACAAAAAGTATGAGAATTCCAATTTCTATGATAGAAAAATTATTATTCCTATGTCTAATGTATTATTTCAAGAACTACTTACAATTGTACCTTTACAATTAATAGCATATGAAACTGCAAAACTTAGAGGCGAAAGTATAGATCAACCTAGAAATCTTGCTAAATCTGTAACTGTAGAATAGATAAAAAGGCTTTACAAGTTAAAGCCTTTTTTAGTTTATTGATTTTTTAGTGCGATATAATTTTTAAATCCTAAAAATAATTCAATTAAGATTGATACAAGAGCTAAAGCTAGAGCTATTACTCTAAACAATTGGTCTTTTATTTGTTCTTCACTTGTATCTTCACTATTCAATAAATCATTTAAACTACTAATACTAAATATTAAAAATATTAAAACTACTCCAGCTGCTGTAAGTCTATTCCAGATTGCTTGAACAATAAACTGTTCTTCACTTAGAGTTTCTTCTCCCAAAAGACCTTTCTTTTCACTTATTAGTAAGTAAATTGAATGTATTAAAACAAATATTAATACAATAACAGCAATTATAGATATATCTATTTGTTTTAATCTTTTTTCGTTATTTTCCAATTTACTCACTTCTCTTTCTTTTAATTTTATGTAATAAAATATAGAAATAATTTATTTTTTGTAAAATTTATATACTTAGATTTACATACATATAAATTTTATATAAAAAAGGTCAAAAAGATTGAATATCTATAATTTTATTTGTTATAATATAATTGACAACGAATATGAAAGGTGATTAATTTATGGAATATAAAATTACAACAAAAAGTGAAGAAGAAACAATTGAGTTGGCACAAAATTTTGAATCTGAAAAATTTCCTAATATGGTAATATGTCTTAGAGGCGATTTAGGTAGTGGGAAAACTGTTTTTACTAAAGGAATAGCTGAAGCATTAGGTATTAATGAAACAATAACTTCTCCAACATTTAACATAATTAAAGAATATGATGGAGAGTTACCTTTATACCATATGGATGTATATAGATTAAACGGTAAAGTAGATGATATAGGACTTACTGATTATTATAAAAAAGGTGGGGTAGTAGTTATAGAATGGGCTGATTTAATAGAAGATTACTTACCAGAAGAAAGATTAGATATAAAAATTAAAGTAGTAGATGAAGATGTTAGAGTATTTATAATTAAACCTTATGGACAACAATATGAAGAGATGTGTGAGGCTGTTTTATGACATATCTCTTTTTAGATACAAGTTCTAGTACTTTAATATTATCTCTTTTAAAAGATGATAAAGAAATCGATAAAATAATTCTTGAAAATTCAAAAGAACATTCTATATATGCTGTTTCAAAATTATCTGAAATTTTAAATAGAAATAAACTTGAACCTAAAGATATTGATAGAATATTTGTAACAGTAGGACCAGGTTCTTTTACAGGAATTAGAATAGGGGTTACGATTGCTAAAACATATGCATATTGTTTAAATAAAAAAATAACCCCTATCTCTTCTTTGAAAATGAAAATTTTAGAATATTCAGGATATGATAGTTATGTTTCAATTATAAAAGATAAAAGAGATCTAGTTTATTTAGGAATATATGATAAGGATTATAATACTGTTTTTGAAGGCTTGATTTCGAATTCTATATTACAAGAAAAATTAAATGAGTTAAGTAATTATAAATTAGTAGAAAGTGAAAATGATGATGTAGATAGAAAAAATTTGAATGTTTTAAAAGTTATTGAATACTATAAAAATCAAAAAGATATAAATCCTCATGAAGTAAACCCTATATATTTAAAAGAAGTGATTTAAATGATTATAAAATCAAACAAATACCTTGATGATATCATTAGAATAAGTGATAAGAAAGATATACTAACTATCCAAAACCCTTTTTCAAAATATTTAGTATATTTAAAAGAAAATGAAGTTATAGGCTTTTGTTACTATTATGAAATATATGATAGATTAGAAATTGCATATATTTTTGTAAAAGATGAATTTAGAAATAATAAAATTGCTTCAAGTTTATTAGAATATCTAATCGAAGACAATAAAGAAAAAGAAAATATAACATTAGAGGTAAATGAAAATAATTATAATGCTTTAAAATTATATAAAAAATTTAATTTTAAAGAAGTTGCTAAAAGAGAAAAATATTATGCAAATGAAAATGGAATTTTAATGGAATTAAAATTAAAAGACAAATAAATTGTCTTTTTTTGTAAATTGTATATATTAGTTTACAATGATCTTATTATAAAAAATGGCTGTATAGTTACTATTTTTGTAAGAGTAAAACACTTTGTTATATTTGATATGTATATTTACTTTTTTCGATATATTTTGACTTTATTTCTTTTATAAAGTAAAATATTCCTTATATTTAAATTTCTATGTACTATGAAAAGACAAAAAAACTATATAGTTCTGACATTGTTTATTTTTTATAAGTGTAGTAAAATAATTAAAGATTATGGGTGATTTAGATGAAAGAAACATACATTTTAGCTATTGAATCAAGTTGTGATGAAACAAGTATGAGTATTATCAAGGATGGACATATAGAGATTTCAACTGTTGTTTTATCACAAATGGATATTCATAAAAAATATGGTGGGGTAGTTCCAGAGATAGCATCTAGAAACCATGTACAAAATATTACTATGGTTTTAGAAGAATGTCTTGAACAAGCAAAAATGAAAATTGAAGATATAGATGCAATTGCGGTTACATATGGTCCTGGGCTAGTAGGTTCGTTATTAGTAGGAATACAATGTGCGAAGACTTTAGCGTTTTTATATAATAAACCTTTAATACCCGTTCATCATATTGCAGGTCATATATATGCTAATAGACTTGTTGGAGATTTTAAGTTTCCTTTACTAGCTTTAGTGGTAAGTGGTGGTCATACAGATTTAATTATAATGGAAAAGGACTATAGCTTTAAATATATTGGTGGAACTTTAGATGATGCGATAGGTGAAGCCTATGATAAAGTTGCTCGTGTATTGGATTTACCATATCCTGGTGGTCCTAGAATTGATAAGTTATCAAAAGAAGGTAATCACACTTATACTTTACCTACTCCTAAAGATGATAATACTTATGATTTTAGTTTTAGTGGAATAAAGAGTGCTGTTATAAATCTTGTTCACAATGAAAAGCAAAGAGGAAAGAAAATAAATAAAGCTGATTTGGCATGTTCATTTCAAGATACTGTCGTAAATATAATATGTAAAAAAACTATGAAAGCTATTGATAAATATCAAATTAAACAGTTAATTGTAGCGGGAGGAGTGGCTGCAAATAGTGGATTAAGAATAAGTTTAGAAAAATTATGTTCTAAAGCAAAAGTAGAATTACTAATACCACCTATAAAATATTGTACTGATAATGCAGCTATGATAGGTTGTGCGGCATACTATGCAATGCAAAATGGTAAAATTTCAAATTTAGAATTAAATGCTAAAGCTGTAGAAAAATTAAATTAATAATATCAATATAAAAAGATAGAAAAGAGGACAAATTTATGAAATTTATAGGAACAAAAACATTAGAAACTGAAAGATTATTATTAAGAAAAATAAAAAAAAGTGATGCTTTAAAAGCATTTACTAATTGGTGTAGTAGTGAAAAAGTATCTAAATATGTTGTATGGAATAAACACGAAACTGTAGAAACTACAGAAAAGTTATTTAGTTTTTGGGAAAAAGAGTATGAAGATTTGACAACTTATAGATGGATAGTTGAGATAAAAGATAATCATGAGCCTATTGGAACTATAGATGTGGTTTCAAAAAAATTTTTACCATATAGCGTTTGTGAAATAGGATATTGTTATGGTGAAAAATTTTGGGGGATGGGTTATGCAACAGAAGCTTTAAAAGCGGTAATAAAATTTTTATTTGAAGAATGTGAGGCTGAAGTTATTTTTGCGGATCACTTAAGCAATAATCCTGCAAGTGGAAAAGTTATGGAAAAATCAGGAATGAAATATGAAGGAAGATTAAGAGGAAGAATGATTGATAAAGAAGGAAAAAGAAACGACTTATTATCTTATTCAATTATTAAAGATGAATATTTTAAAAATTAAAAAATTGTGATATATTAGAAAAAAGGCTTATTTATAGCCTTTTTTACATATTTAATCTATTTAATATTTTATTGATTTTTTCTTTCAATTCTTTTTCATCAACATCTAGTAAAAGTTTTCTATTTTTCATCAATATTTCTCCATTTATAATAGTCGTATCAATATTATTTACACTTAATCCATGTACAATCTCAGATATTATATCAACTGTAGGAAAAATTTCTATATTATTTAAATCTAAAATTATAATATCTGCTTTTTTATTTTCTTCTAAACTTCCAATTTCTTTTTCTAATCCTAAGGCTTTAGCTCCATTAATAGTTGCCATTGTAAGTACATCATAAGAATTCATAACAGTTGGATTTTTATATAAAGCTTTTTGAAGCATATCCACATATTTTATATGTTCAAACATATTTAAGCTATTTCCAGAGCCTTGACCATCTGTACCTATACATACATTTATATTGTTTTTAATATATTTAGATATTGGCGCGAAACCACATCCTAAGTTTAAATTACTTACAGGATTGTGAACAATACTTATATTTCTATTTCTTAAGAGTTTTAATTCATCATCATCAATAAATACTCCATGAGCAAGGATAAGTTTATTATTTAAGAACCCTAAATCATTTAAGACTTCCGTACTTTTCTTTTTATAAATACTATTTACATCATTTATTTCATCTAAACTTTCAGAAAAATGAATATGGATAGGAAGTTTATATTCATCTGATAATTTTTTAATTTCTTCTAAATATTTTTTTGAACATGTATATAATGAATGAGGGGAAACCGAAAATGTTATTAGAGGAGAACTGTCTTTATTTTCTTTATATAATTTTATAAATTCTGATAGCCTTTCTTTACCTTTATTATCATTATCCATTAAAACTCTTGTAAATAAACATCTTATTTTGGAATTTTTGATAGCATCAAGTGTTAAACTTCCAAAATAATGATCAGCACATGTAGTAGTACCTGTTTTTATCATTTCAATACAAGATAATAGAGTCGTATAATAAATATCTTCATCTGTAAGCTTATTTTCAATTGGCCAAATTTTTTTATTTAGCCAATCCATTAAAGATAAGGAATCATTAGTACATCTGAATATACTCATCCCTAAATGAGTATGACAGTTTATTAGTCCAGGCATTACTATTTTGTTTGTTGCATCTATAAATTCATCAGCTTTACCCTTGTAGTTATCAATAATTTTTATGATTTTATCATCTTCAATTACAATATCTAATTTTTCTATTTTTTCTTTTCTATTTAGATTCATAGTTATAACTAGTCCATTTTTAATTACTTTTATCATTCTATCACCAATTTTATTATACAACAAAAAAACTACTAAATAATAGTAGTTTTTAAATTATTGTATACTAGTTGGAGTCATTAATCTATTCATATATGATTCATATTGACTTTTAACTTCATCATCATGAATTTCTAATCCAGCTTCTTTTCTAACTTCGTATATAGCTTTATATTGTAATGTTGTATCTTCTGATATTTTTTTACTTACTAACGAATCAATAATTTCATCTTTGACACTTTTTAATTCTGGTTTTTCTTTTTCACCAGTTTTTAAAATTATATGATATCCAAAACTTGATTTAACTGGTTCTTTTGTATATTCATCAACTTTAAGTTCTACTACAGCATTTTCAAATTCGTCAACCATTTCACCTTTAGGGAAATATCCTAGATCTCCGCCATTTTCTTTTGAACCCTCATCATCAGAATATTCTTTTGCTAAATCTGCAAAATTTTCACCATTATTTAATTTAGTTATAATTTCTTCAGCTTGTTTTTTAGCTTCTTCTTCAGCTTTTGTTTTTTCTTCATCAGTAGCATCATCGGCAACATCAGGTTTAATTAAAATATGACTTGCTTTAATATCTCCTCTAATGTCTGTTTCATAATAGCTATTGATTTCATCATCTGTTATGGTACCTGCAACATAATCTTCAGCAGCCATAGTTCTTCTGTAATCTAGAGCTACTTGAGCTCTTAAATCATCTTCAGTCATACCAGATTGTTCTAAAGCACTATTAAATCCTTCTTCACCATATTGAGCTATAAAATTACTTATTTGTGCATCTACATAATCAGTAATTTCATCACTATCTGGATATTTTTCTTCTAATAGAATTTTATCTATTACTTCAATCATAACATCTGTTCCATATTTAGCTTTTAATTCGTTATAAATATCATTAGCACTTACATTTTTTCCATCAATTTGAGCAAAAACTTCTTCTCCGTTTTTAAGTACGGGTACTTTACCACAGCCTGTAACAAGGAATAAAGCACAACATAATACGAAAATTACTTTCTTCTTCATGTTCATTCTCCTTTCAAAGTAACAATTATATAATAACAAAACTAAAGAAAAAAAACAACAAAATATATCACACATATTGGGGTTTTTGTATAAAATACTGTGAATAAGAAAAAAGGAGGAATGAATTATGTGTCAATCATACGTTTCTAGTGCTGCTATAGTATTAGTACTATTTATCTTATTAGTTATCATACTAGGGGCATTCATTTAATTTTAAGGGGGTGTAATTAATGGCTTGCGGACAAAATCCTTGTAATACAACTAATGGATCATGTTGCAATAATGGTTTTGTAATCATAATTGTTTTATATGTTCTTTTAGCAATCATCCTTGGTTCAGCATTCTTTGGAGGTTGCTAATAAAAAGGTAATTAGTTTTTGTAGCTAATTACCTTTTATTTTGTTATATATTTCTTCTACATTTATTAGATCTTTGGAATATATGTTTTTCCATCCATCATCTTTGTATCTTGGCATCATATGCATATGATAATGTTTAACATCTTGAGCAATTCCATTGTTTTGTGCAAAGGTACATCCTTCACAGTTTAGTTTTTCTTTTACTAAATTATACATTTTCTTTTGAATTTCATGAATATGACATATTGTATCACTATCAATATCTTCAACATCTGTAAAATGTTTTTTAGGAACAATTAAAATATGTCCATTAGTATTGGGATTAATATCTAAAAAACATTTGACAATCTCATCTTCATATACAGTATATGAAGGTATTTCTCCATTAATAATTTTACAAAACAAACAATCCATTTATCATCACCATTTTTATTTTAAAACAAAAAGAAAATGCTTTCAAGCATTTTCATGTGAATACTTAGCAAATATCTACTATAATTATGTGCGTTTAAAATAATTTTATTCACTTATTTTAAATATTTTTGAATTAAATATGGATTATCGGTAATTATATTTAATTTTGAAAATAAATTTTTAAACTTTTTCTTTAACTTTTTAATTTCTTTATGACTATTTACTGTCCATATATTAACTGTTTTGCCACGTTTTAATTGTTCTTTTAAGATTTCTTCAGTTAAAATTGAATGTTCTATAGATATAAAATTAGTATTTATTTTTAGCTTTTCATCCATATTAAATATTCCTATTAATATACCTAAATTTAGTTTTGAATCTTTTTCTTTTAAATTTTTAATTACTTCTTTATTAAAACTATGTATCATTATATTTTCTAGATTATATTTTTTAACAATATTATAAAATTTTTCTAAATCGAAATTTTCATCATTATCCTTTTTTATTTCAATTAAAAGCTTTTTATTTTTAACACTCATTAAAACTGTTTCTAAAGTACATATTTTGTTTGATTTTTTCATAAGGTTATTTAAATTTTTTCTAACAATTTTACCATTTTTTATAAAAAATGATTTCAAATATTCTTTTTTTATATCAAGAGAATTATACGTAAAATCATATTTATACAATTCTTCTAAAGTCATATTATTCACGATACCTGTTCCGTTTGAAACTAAGGTAATATCTTTATCATGTATAACAACAAATTTTTTATCTTTAGTCATTCTAACATCAAATTCTATTCCATAAATATATTCATATTTACTTGCTTCTTTAATTGCCTCTAAAGAATTTTCTGGGTATAGTCTTGATAAACCCCTATGAGCATATATTTTTGTCATAATTAACACCTACTAATATATGTTTATGTTTTATGTTTGTAAATTTGAAACTTATATGATAGAATAATTAAGCAATTTAAAGGAGACTATTTATGGATACTGAACTGAAAAATTTAAAAAATATTAGTGGAAATAAAATTAATTTTGATTTATTAGATAATATTAATGAATTTTATGTTGCAAATGAAGATAAATTATATATTTTAAATAAAAATTATTCTGTTATTTGTATTCCAAATATTAATAAACTTAGTAGTATTATTCAAATAAAGCCTGATGAATTTTTAATTTTAAAAAAAGAAAGCCACCTAAAGTATATTTTAGAACATGCTAAATATACAAATAATCAAAAAGAATTGAAATTCTTCATAGAATGGATTTCAAGTAGTAAATCAAAAAAGATTCCTACAACAAAACTTAATGAGAATGTATTTTTATTTAAAGATAAAGATAATAAGACGGTTATTTACGATACAAAAAATTATCGAAGATTTGATTTTAAAAATACAAAGTTTGTATTTTATGATGATGAACATGAAAATATAATTTTAGAACAATCTATTTTATTTGAAAAATTAACTTATAATTTTTTACTTCAGTTTGATTTGGAAAGCTTTACATATTGTAACAAAATTTTTAGTAAAGATGAGGGAATTTTTTTCCCAATGTTAAAAAGAGAAGATATTGAAGATATGTATAAGAGTTTTTTCAAAATAGACAATAATACACTTTTAGATTTAACTTATATAGACTTTTTAGAATCTTTTACTACTAATCCCTCTAAAAAATTGTCTTTAAAATTAAATACAAAAAAATTAATTAATAAATAATTATGAAAGTTTTAACAATAAGAGAGCCTTTTGTATCATTAATTAAAGAGGGTATAAAAACTATAGAGACTAGAAGTTTTAAAACTAATTATCGAGGAAAACTTTTTATTCATGCATCTAAATCTAAAGTTATTCCAAAGAATCTTCGTAATCCTGAAGTATTAGATTTGTTACAAGATAAAAATTATAAATATGGTATGATTGTTTTAAAATGTGATTTAATTGACTGTATTTATATGGATGAAAAATTTATTGAAAAAATTAAAAATAATAAAAATGAATATTTGTGTGGATGTTATGAGCTTGGAAGATATGCATGGATTCTTAAAAATATAGAAATTTTAGATACTCCAATAAATGCAAAGGGACAACTAGGAATTTGGAATTATAATAAAAAATAAATGTTAATCTTATATGTCAAATTATAGAATTTTTTATCTTTTCTCTTCTAAATAATTAATTATTGTGGTATGCTGTATATAAAATAAATAGAAAATTATTTGTTCTAAAATAATTTTGGAGGAAAGGAGAAGAAATGAAAAAAAGATTTTTGGAAATATTAGCATCTAGCTTTGTTTTAGCACTTATTTTAGTACCTTTTGTAAGAGTTTCAGCTGATGAAATTCAAAAAGTAGATACTGAAGATGAATTAATAGCAGCTCTTGCAAAAGGAGGTAACATTGAACTAGAAGCCAATATAACTATTACAGAACCACTATATGTTGAAAAACCTACAGTGATTGATGGTAAAACATTTAAAGTATCAGGTCCTGTTTTAGAAGAAAATGTAAAACCTGAAGATGGTGCGAATAGATCAATATTTACTGTTAGAAATACTGATCAAGTAGTATTTAAAAATATCACTATTTCTGATTCAACTAAATATGGTATTCAAGCATATAACGGTGGAAGTTATACTGTAGAAAATGTTACTATCGAAAATTGTGCATACGGTGCAGTACTTATAAATGGTGGTGCTGTTACAGTTAATAGTTTAATTTTAAATAATAATGGGGCTGGTATCGAATTTGGTAAAGGTGTAAACGTACAACAAAATCCAGCACTAGTTATGAATGGAACTATTGATGCTACTAATCAAACTAAAGAAGCTATTCGTATTGATGAAACTCAAATAACTGAGTTTACTGTTGAAAACGAAGAAAATAGTGCTAATAAAGTTGTTTTTAATAACAATGTACTTTCAATCCAAGATGAAAATGGTAATGTTATTGCAAAATCAAATGAAATGCAAAACGAAATTACTATAAATATCGATGGAGAAGTAGTTGTTACTGAACCTGAAAAAACTGAAGAAGTTACTGAACCAACAGTTGAAACCCAAGAACCAGAAGAAAATCCAAAAACTTCTGATAATGTTGCAACATATTTTGTAATTGCAATATTAGGGTTAGGAACTCTAGGTTTATGTACAAAAAAATTAATAAATAACTAATAAAAAAGAAGCTCATCGAGTTTCTTTTTTTATTAGTTTAGCGTGCATTACAACTCTATTTGAATCATCTTTACAAGTAGAAAGTGTTAAAATTTTATCGTTTATATTTACATCTGCGCTAAAATCTACTTTACTTCTGTTTTTAAGTGTTGTTAAAAATTCATTGTAAGTTTCATCGCTATAAAATTCAGTAGTTATATAATAACTTTCAGCTGGAATTGTATATATACTAAATACTTGCCATAAAGTATTTTCTTTTGGTGTCGATAATTTTATAACATGATTGTCTTTATTGTTATACCAGTTACTTTCTAGAATGTTTTTTAAACTTCCAAACATTGTTACATTTAACCTTCCATGACCATATATTACAGTGTTTTTATCAAAATCTTCCATGTTATTACGATAATCAGCAAATATCCATCCTGCTTCATTTTTAGTCTTGTCAAACGCATGGGTTAGATAATATGAGTTGTCATTTGATTGAACAATAGGATAGTTGATTGTAGTTCCATTTACTTTTATCCAACCTACAGTGTCGGGATTTTTCTTTAACAAATCTGTAAAGTCCACATTTAATAAATCCATTTTAATATATTTCCAGTAATCGCTTTCTTCTTTTTCATCAGGTGGGTTAACATTTTCAGTTTTAGTTTCATCAGGTTTTTTTTCTTCTATTTTTATGTCTTCTTTAATTTCTTTATCTATTTTTTCAATTTTATCATTGTCTT
The DNA here is from genome assembly GCA_944372025.1 of uncultured Bacilli bacterium. Classification (GTDB taxonomy): domain Bacteria; phylum Bacillota_I; class Bacilli_A; order RF39; family UBA660; genus JAFSEX01. Next base: position 19,175 of record CALVYE010000014.1, read on the forward strand.
TTTTCCATAACAATATTTTACAAATCGAAAAGGCAAGTATTATCAATGCTATGAAAAATAAAATAAAATATATTATATTACTTATGGTCTTTTTTCTTTTTCTTTTAACTCTGGACATTTTATTTTTATTTTTGTTTTTACTTCCCATTTTATTCCTCCTATAATGTATAATTATATCACTTATTTTAGAATACATATAGTTTAAAAAATAAAATAATTGTTAATTTATATAAATCGTGTTAAAATCATATATATGAAAGCAATATTTTTCAAAGCTAATAAATAAATTATTAAAACTTTGGTATAAATATTATAAAGATTAAAAATTACTAAGAATATAATAAATATAGTTAATGGTAAAGTAATAATATTAAATGACAGTAAATAACTTTGACATATAATTATACTAATAATAATTAGGAGGTGAATTTATGAATATTAGGGAAGAATTTCCTATGTTGAGTAAAAATATTATTTATTTTGATAATGGCGCAACTACGTTTAAACCTCAAATGGTTATCGATGAAATTTGTGATTATTATAAAAATTATTCTGCAAATGCCCATAGAGGAGATTATAATATTAGTCTTAAAACAGATATGATGTATGAGAATGCAAGAAAAAAGATAAAAGATTTAATAAATGCTTCTAGTGCGGAAGAAATAATATTTACAAGTGGAGCAACTGAAGGATTAAATATGGTAGTAGAGGGATTTTTCGGAAAAATTTTAAAAGAAAATGATGAAATCCTCCTTACTAAAAGTGAACATGCTTCTAATATTCTTCCATGGTTTAGACTATGTAAAAAAAATAAATGTAAAATTAAATATATAGATTTAGATGAAAATTATAAAGTAACTTTAGATAATGTACAAAAAGCTGTAAGTTCAAATACTAAAGTGATTTCTCTTGCGCATATTACAAATGTTGTTGGTGATATAAGACCAATTAAAGAGATTGTTGAATATGCCCATTCTCTAGGAATCTTAGTAGTAGTAGATGGTGCGCAAAGTGTTCCTCATATGAAAGTTGATGTTCAAGATTTAGATTGTGATTTTCTTGCTTTTTCTGGACATAAAATGTGTGGACCAACAGGAATTGGTGTTTTATATGGAAAGTTTGACTTACTAGATTCTATGGAACCATATAATTTGGGTGGAGGAATGAATTTATCTTTTTCATCAACAGGAGAAGTTGAATACAAAAGTTTACCTCAAAGACTAGAAGCAGGAACTCCAAATATTGCAGGAGCGATAGGAATGGGAGCGGCTGCTGACTACTTAAAAATTCTAGATTTAGATAAAATTCATGAATATGAAGTAAAATTAAGAGAATATTTAGTAATGAAACTTAAAGCTTTAGATAATATCGAAGTTTATAATGAAAGTAGTGAAAGTGGTATTGTAGCTTTCAATATAAAAAATATTTTTAGTCAAGATACTGCAATATATCTAAATGATTATAATATATGTGTAAGGGCTGGTAGTCATTGTGCTAAAATCTTAAAAGATGAATTAGAAATTAAAAATACATGTAGAATAAGTTTATATTTTTATAATACTAAAGAAGAAATAGACAAGTTAATTAGTGTTTTAAAAAATAGTGATACCCTTTTTAATCAAATATTATAATGGATGCTAATCTTAGAAGAAGTATAATTTTAGATAATTATCAAAATCCAATAAATCGAGGTTTAATTGATGAAGAAGGGTATATAAAAGTAAATGCTAATAATGAAAGTTGTATCGATGAATTAAATTTTATTATAAAAATTAAAGATAATATTATAGAAGATATAAGATTTGATGGAGAAGCTTGTGCGATTGCTACATCAGCTGCATCTGTCATGATAAAAGCACTTATCCACAAAAATGTTGATGAAGCATTAAATATAATAAATAATTATGAAAATATGATAAATGAAAAAAATTATGATAGTAAAATATTGGGTGAAGCAAATGCTTATGATGAAATATATAAACAGCCTAATAGGAAAAAATGTGCTTTACTTTCTTGGAGTAATTTAAAAAATGCTTTAGAACAATTTAAAAAGAATAACTGATCTGGTTATTCTTTATTTTATTGTATTTTTTTAGTATAATCTATTTATAAAAGGAGTAACATATGAAGAAAGTAATTAAATATCCTCTAGTTTTATTGTTTTTTTGCATTTTAGGCTTTATTTTATATTCTTTATTTATTGATACTGAGAAAAAAGAAATGAATAAAATCTTAAAAAATACTAATGATGATTATGCTATTATTGATAAGTATTTTATATATGGTAGAAGTTTAAATATCGAAGGACACATCGATATGGTAGAGGAAATTAAAGATATATCTTTAGTTTTAAAGAATTTCAATGAAGAAGAAATTGAATATGATTTGAAATATGAAATTAATGATAAATTAGAATTTAAGATTTCTGATGAAATAAATACTGGAATTAATCTTGATAATATTGACGTAGGTAACTATTATGTACTTGTTAAAATAACTAGCAATGATGAAACAATAAATTATTATTCAATAAAAAATGAAACTGAATATAAAAATAATGAATATTATACAATTACTAAAAATGATAAAAATAATAAAATTCTTATAGATTTTGGTAAATATAATTTAGAAGAAATTAAAAAAGAATATATGATTTTAAAGGTTAAAAAGGTAAATTTACCTGAAAATGTTTATGATATAGTAATTGATCCAGGGCATGGAGGTAAAGATAGTGGAGCTTTATCTTTAGATGAAAAGTATTATGAGAGTGAAATAACTTTAGATTACGGTAAAACTCTAAAAGAATCTTTAGAAAAATTAGGACTTAAAGTTAAACTTACACGTGATGGAACAAACGAAGAAGAATTAGGTATATATGATGCATATGGTAAAAATGGAAGAGCAGTTATTCCTAATAATGTTAAAGCTAAATATGTTTTATCTATACATTTAAATAGTTTACCTTATAAAATTAGAACTGGTGGGGTAGAAGTTTATGCTCCTACTTTAAGTAATTTAGATTTTGCTAAAAGTCTTGCTGATAATATCGTAGAATATGCAAATACTAATTATTCTTTAGGTAGCACTTTTAAAGAAGATGATGGAGTTTATGTTAGATATTTAACAGATGATGATATAGAGTCATCAATCGTAGAAGCTCATAATAATAACTATGAACCATATGATATAAAGCCTAATACACCTTATTATTTTATGATACGTGAGATAGGTGGAATTGCGACACATGCATATGTTGATGGAAGAAATACTGATTATGGTGAAAATCCATATTATGATTCTAATTTTGGTGCTGAAACTTATCTACTTGAATTAGGATATATAGTATGTGATAAAGATTTAAATAACATTTTAAATAATAAAGAAGGGTATATCGAAGGAATTACTGAGGCAGTTAAAAATTATTTAGAAATATAAAATTTAATAAAATTAAAATTTATTTTCCACATTTTCGCACTTTTAGTATATAAAATTTTAAAAACAGTTTTGTAATCTATACAAAATTGTTTTTTTATATATTTGTATAATTAATTTATATGTCTTATTATGATTGTGAAAGGAGGATTACAATGATAAATAATAGTATTTTAGTTGGAAGAATAGTTGAAACACCTGAACTTAGAAAAACTGAAAATGGAACAAATGTTACGAATTTAACAATAGCAGTTCCACGTTCTTTCAAAAATGAAAATGGTAAATACGATACAGATTTTATAGATTGTATTTTATGGACTGGTATAGCTGAAAATGTTGTTGAGTATTGTAAAAAGGGAGATTTGATTGCTGTTAAGGGAAGATTACAAAGTTCTAAACTTCAAAAAGAAAATATTCCTAAAATAAATATTTTACAATTTATTGTTGAAAAAATATCATTTCTATCAAAAAAAGAGGAAAAAAATTAAATATCTTTTTCCTCTTTTAAATCATCATAAAATAGTTCATCAGGTTTCATTTTGAAAATTTCTGCAATTTTTATTGCCATTATATATGATAATCTTCTTTTTCCATTTTCAATTTGCCAATAAAATGGTTTACTTATTCCTAAACTATTTGCCATATATTGGTACGAATACTTCTTTTCTTTCCTTTTTTCCATTAGCTTTTTCATCAAATCCACTCCTGTTCATTACTAACATTATAAAATAAAAATAATCTATTTACAATAAAAATGTTACTTTTTAGTTAATTTAAATATTATCAACAAGTTAATTTATTATAATACCATTAACAATTAGATAACTAAAGAGGTGGAGTAATGTTTAATGGTAATAGATTAAAGGAATTACGAGTTTCAAAGGGGTTTACTCAAGAAAAACTAGGAGAAAAAGTTCATGTAACAAAAGTTAGTATTTGTTGTTATGAAAAAAATAATCGAACACCAAATATTGAAACTTTGATGGATTTAGCCGATGTATTAGAAACTACTCCTAACTATTTACTTGGAAGTGAAGTTGAAGCAGTAGTTGATGAAGAAAAGGGTAATTATAATGTCCATATTTCAAAAGAAGACCTAGAAATTATTACAGAAATAAAAAGACACTTTAAATTATATCAACAATTATGTGAAAATCCTAAGAAAATAATTAAAAAAATTGACAGTATTTTAAATTAAAGAATTTATGAAGTTAAATTCTTTTTTTGTTGCTTAAGTATTCTTGTATGGCAATCGCTTAAAAAATAATGTAGAAAATAGTGTATAATTAAATCAAGATAAAAAGAGAGTTGATTTAATTATGAATTTATTTGAAAGATTTGAAATA
>CALVYE010000015.1 GCA_944372025.1 uncultured Bacilli bacterium
TTATAATAACAAAAAACATAAAGAAATCAAAGTTTTGAACTTGAATTCTTTATGTTTAACATTATACGTGATATAATATAGCTAGAAGGTGATATCTTGATAGCAAACGTATTAACCGAAATAGGTGTAGAAGCTTTAAACAAAACTTTTTCATATAAAATACCAGAAGTTCTTAAAGATAAAATAAAAGTTGGTAGTAGAGTTTTAATACCTTTTGGACCTCAAAAAATTGAGGGTTTTGTTCTTAGTATAGAAAATTTAAATGAAGAAAATTTAAATTATAAACTTAAAAATATTATAGATGTTGTCGATGATTTTCCTGTTTTAAATGAAGAACTTTTAGAACTTGGTAAATATATAAGTAAAACTACATATTCAACATTAATAAATGCATATCAAGTTATGTTACCTACCGCACTTAAAGCCAAAGAAAAGAATAAAGTAAGTATAAAAACTAAAAGCTATATAATATTAAATAAATCTAAAAATGAGGTAAAAAAATATATTGAAAATAATAAGCGAGGTAAAAAGCAAAATGAACTTTTACTTTGTTTACTAGAAACACCCAAAATAGAAAAATCTATATTTGATTATAGCGTTGTTAAAGCTTTGATAGAGAAAGGTTATATAAAAATTATCGAAGAAGAAGTTTATCGTTTAGATAATAAAATTTCAGAGGAAAAAAAAGATATAGTTTTAACTGAGAAACAAAAAGAGATTACAAACACTATAATAAATAGTATTAATCATAATGACATTTTTTTACTTTACGGAGTAACAGGAAGTGGTAAAACTGAAGTATATATTGAGGTAATAAAAAATGTATTAAAGAAAGGTAAACAAGCTATAATGTTAGTTCCTGAAATAAGTTTAACTCCTCAAATGGTATCACGCTTTACTAACGTTTTTGGAGATGATATTGCAGTACTTCACAGTGGTTTATCAAATGGTGAAAAATATGATGAATATAGAAAAATTATAAATGGTGAAGTAAATATTGTTATTGGGGCAAGAAGTGCGATTTTCGCACCACTCAAAAATATAGGAGTAATAATTATTGATGAAGAACACACTTCAAGTTACAAACAAGATAATCATCCTAGATATAATGCGATAGATATAGCTAAAGTACGTAGTAAGACACATAATTGTCCTTTGATACTTGGAAGTGCGACACCTTCTTTAGAAAGTTATGCACGTGCTAAAAAAGGAGTCTATAAATTATTAGAACTTATAACTAGGGTAGGAAAAAGTAAACTACCTACAGTAAACATTATAGATATGAAAGATGAAATAAAAAAGGGTTATTCTACATTTTCAAGAGAATTATTAAAACAAATAGAAAAAAGATTACAAAATAAAGAACAAATAATTTTACTTTTAAATAGACGCGGATATTCAACTTTTATAACGTGTAAAGATTGTGGTTTTACCCATAAGTGTCCTAATTGTGATATATCTTTGACCTACCATAAAACTAGTAATACTATGCGTTGTCATTATTGTGGATATGCTGACAAAAAACTCGATACTTGTCCTGAATGTGGAAGTCATGAACTAAAGGATTTAGGTACAGGTACTCAAAAAATTGAAGAAGAATTAAATAAAATATTTCCCGAAGCTAAGATAGTAAGAATGGATGTAGATACTACTAGTAGAAAAGGAAGTCATGAAAAAATAATAAATGATTTCAAACACGAAAAATACGATATTTTATTAGGAACTCAAATGATAGCTAAGGGATTAGATTTCCCCAAAGTAACATTGGTAGGAGTTATTAATGCAGATACTTCATTAAATATACCTGATTTTAGAAGTGGTGAAAGAACCTTTCAACTTTTGAGTCAAGTGTCTGGAAGGGCAGGAAGAAGTGATATTCCAGGTGAAGTTATAATCCAGACTTTCAACCCTGAACATTATAGTATCATTTTAACAAAAACTCATGACTATGAAGCATTTTATAATAAAGAAATGTTTATTAGAAAACAAATGAGTTATCCTCCTTTTTACTATATTACTTTAGTAAGAATTCTTTCTAAAGATTACCAAAAAGGCATGGAAGCTAGTAAAAAGATTAGTGATTATTTAAAAAAGAATTTAGATGTTAAATCTATAGTTTTAGGACCTACAACATCAATAATGTACAAAATAAATAATATTTATAGATTTCAATGTATTATCAAATATAAATTTGATAATAATTTAGATAAAGTTTTAACCAAGATATTAAATCACTATAAATTAGATAAAGATATAAATGTAGAAATAGATAATAATCCGAATAAACTGTAAATATTAAAATGATAAATTTAAATTATTTATCATTTTTTATTTTTTTCATATTTTACCAATTTATGAAAAAATGTTATAATGTCCATATACTATATGTAAATAAATTTTGAAAGGGTGATTTAATATATGCCTACAGAGTTTAAACTGTATGATGTCGATGAAAGTGAATTATACAAAAATAAAAGCAAGGAAGAAAAAGAAAGTATGTTATATGACATGGTTCAAACTGCTTTAAAAAGGGGAATAAAACCTACTGCACGTCAATTTAATACTTATCCTGGTACTGTTAGAAAATGGTTAAAGAAATATCAGGAGGGCGGAATCGATGCTTTAAAACTAAAAAGATAAACATTATATATAAGTTAAAATGTTTATCTTTTATTTTATCCATATGTATAAGTTATAAATAAAAATACTATAATTTAATGGTGATATAAATGAATAATATAGCATTACCTCTAATTTTAACTACAATATCTGGACTTTCTACAATGATAGGAGCATTAATAATTTTTCTCTCAAAAAAGCCTAATAAAAATATATTAGTTTTTTCTTTAGCATTTGCTTCAGCTATTATGCTAGGAGTTTCTATTACTGATTTAATTCCCACTGCATACTCTTATTTAATAAAGCAATATAGTATTTTGTTTATAGCTTTATTAATAATTTTAGGTGCATTATTTACATTTTTAATTGATCAGTATATACCAGATAGTGTAAATTCTAAGAATGTCAGTAATAATAGATTATTTAAAATTGGACTATTTTCCGCTTTAGCAATCTGTCTTCATAATATTCCTGAAGGAATAATAACTTTTATGTCTTCATATAAAGATATAACTTTAGGGATATCTCTAACTATTGCGATTGCGCTTCATAATATTCCTGAAGGCATATCAATATCGCTGCCAATATATTATAGTACAAATTCAAAATTCAAAGCTTTATTATATACTTTTATATCAGGAATTTCAGAACCTCTTGGAGGAGTAATAATATATTTATTATTAAGAAACTATATAAATGATTTGGTTTTAAATAGTATTTTATTATTTGTAGGGGGTATGATGAGTTATATTTCTTTATTTAAACTTTTACCCGAAGCTTTTAAATATAAAAAATATAGAATTCTATCTATATCTTTCATATTTGGCATTATAATTTTATTTATTAATCATTTTTGTTTTGGATAATTATTTTACTTTTTATTTCATTATCTAGATATTCTTCTTGTTTTTCTTTTGAAAATGGTAAACAATAAATATAAGCTAGTTTTAATTCTAAAGTTTGATATTCTTTATTTAAGTCAGTAAATTTTGTTATTAGGGGAACATCTATATCTTTTTTTATTTTATTTACATAGTTTTGTCCTTTTTTATTCATACCTAGAATTCTTATATATTCAACGTCTTCTTTTTTATCACTTTTTTTGTATCCTGTTAAGATATGACATAACATTCTTGAAATTTTATTATATGTATATCTTTTAGTTTTAATATTTTTTATCAATTCATCATAATTTTTAGAGGTATAAATATATTTTTTAATACGATTATTGATTCCTTCATCGACAGTTAAAAATAAGTTTAAGTTATCAATATTTTCTATAATACTATATTTTAGATAATCATAATAATTATCTATAAAAGATAGGTCATTATTTAAATATTTGTAAGCACTTTTAGGAACATAATTTTTGACTGATAATTTTTTCTTTAATTTATTTCGTATGTTTGATGCACTTATAATACTTTCATTTGCATTTATATCATGATAATCACTAGTTCTTTTAATACAAATAGGTTTTATATTATAATTATTTTGAATTATTTCTCTTACATAGCTAAGTCCTAAAATATCATTAGGTGTATCAATTTCTTTCCCTGTCATTTCTTTTAAAGTTTTAGAAAGTGCGGTAGGATAGTTTACTCCTTCATTTAAATACTTTTTAACTTGATCATCATATTGAGTATTATTTAATTGAATATGCGCAAATGATTTTAATTTCTGAATATCATTTGTTTCACTTCCAAATACTAAATAGTCGACTTTTAACTTATTTAAAATTTGTAACGAACCTTTAGCAAATATATCTGCGCTTTGAGTAGCAAAATTAAAGGGAAGTTCGATTACTAAATCTATATTATTGTCTAGGGCAATTTTAGTTTTGGTGTATTTATCAATTATGCTTGTTTCGCCACGTTGCATAAAATTTCCACTCATAACTAATATGATAGTATAATCTGGAAACATTTTTTTAATTTCCTTAAGATGATACATATGACCATTATGAAAGGGATTATATTCTGCAATTATACCGACACTTTTCATATTTGCGCCTCCTCATATATTTGATATTTTACTATATTTTTAGATATTTATCAAAAGTTGGATATATCTAGAAAATTTCTAACAAATTTCCAAAGTATTGTAAATGAAGGATTAAGCAAATAAAATAGATATATATGTTAATTCTAATGAAGAAATAAATATAAAAACAACAGTAAATAGCACATAAAGTAAACAGGGAAATTACTATTTACAATATCAACATATTAAAAAGGCACTGTCAAAAATATTTAACTTTTAACAATTTCGTTATTTTGTATCTTTATTAATAATCCCAACATTCTATACTATTAAATTTAATTTCATAATTTTCTATATCATCAATATTTGATGCACCTACAAACAATTCATTGAACGATTTTGTTTCCCCAATTTCTGGACTTTTGACAGTTACCCAACCATTATCTTTTAAATTTCCACTGGAAAAAGTAACATTTATTTTTACTTTATCACACTTATTGTTGGATTCATTCTTAATTGTACCTTTTAAATGTGATAATCCAACTTCTATATTTGGTTTTAATTCTGACAATTGATACCCATTTAGTTTATTTCCACATCCACACAAACACAAACAACATACTACTAAAAATAATAAATTTCTCATAACTTACTTTGTCTCCTTATTAACCAAATTATACCATATTTTATTAAGCGTGTAGTATGTTCTTTTGAAAAAAATCGAAAGATGATGAATTATGATAAAAGAATTTATCAATTATAAAAAGCCAAAGAAAAAAACGCATATTGCGTTTTATTTGATATTATATTAATAAATATTGATTATAAGTATGCTATATTTTATTTTTGAAAGGAGATATATTTTGGTCTTATTTTTGGTCTTGTTTTATGTCGACATAAGACCATTTTTATTAAATTTACATTGGCTAATTGTTAATATACATGTGTTTCTATATTGTCATAATTTGGTTATATTTATTGTTTTATAGGTATTAATTTGTTATAATTCATATAGGGAAACTTAACTGTTGAGTGCTTGCCAACTTTCTTATGAAAGGAGGCTTGATATTATGAAGAAAGAAGATTTGTTAATCTCATTTCTAATACTAATTATCATTTTATTAATAGTCTCTTTAATGATTCTATCTATAAAGAAATAGCACTCAATCTAGCATAGATTAAGTGCTTAACCAATTTCAGGTAAGTACTCAACTCGCCAAAGTTAAGTATTCCCTTTTTTATTTTATGCAAGTTTCCTTGACATATTCATCATAACACAGAAACGTACTTTTATCAAGTACGTTTTGCTATTTCAACTCAAAGTTCGAGTTTGATATCATTCTGGTGCGGATGAAGGGACTTGAACCCCCATGGATTGCTCCGCTAGATCCTAAGTCTAGTGCGTCTGCCAATTCCGCCACATCCGCAGTATAGTGGTGGACCCTGTAGGACTCGAACCTACGACCGTCCGGTTATGAGCCGGATGCTCTAACCAACTGAGCTAAGGGTCCAATTAGTAGCGGTTATTATTTCCCGTACGTACATTATTATATGTTATTAAAATTTTGATGTCAATATATTTTAAAAAATTTTCTTTATAAAAATAGACCTGAAAGTTGTCAAGTCTATAAAAAATTTAACTTTTACATTAGTGTTTATAAAACTAACCAATAACCTTAATAATAATATTACCATGGAAGTTTTCTGCTATAGAACCCTTATATTCAAATTGAAGATTGATATCTGTGGTTTTTGCATTCACTATATAACTGCCTGAAACACTGCTAATATTATTTACATTATCAAAAACACCAAGAGCATTAATATTATTATTGTTATTTAAAATTGATAATACTTTACCATTACCTGATTCTATTCTTGCATTAAACATATAATTAACTTGATATACTTTACCAACACTTAAATTTATTTGATTTTTAAGAGTTCTAAGTTCTATGTCATCATTATTAGAATAAAAATTTTCAAAAGTTAAAAAGGTATTATCATTAAATGTATCATCAGTAACTATAAAGGAAGAAATGCTTAATTTTGTATTTTCATTATTTCTGTTAAAAAAACTCAAAAAAGTTAACCATCCAATTAATATTATAAAAATTAGAATTGTACCTGTTTTAAAATTTGATGATACCTTATTATTTTCATCTATATTAATGTTTACCATCTTCTTTCATCCTATAATAATATATTTACGTTTTTAATAATAGTAAAGTACAAATGTACTGTTAATTTTGTAAATATATGATATACTGAGATAGGATAAGGAGTAATGATAATGAATAAAAATAAATTTTATAATATAATATTTCCAATTTGGATTTTATTTGTATTTCCTCCCGTTATATTTTTTATGCTTCCAGCTAACTTTTTAATAGATTCAATTGTATTATTAATAGCTCTAAAATTATTAAAAATACAAAAAATAGGAGAAATATATAAAAAGATAATTTTTAAAGTTTGGATATTTGGATTTCTGTCTGATATTGTTGGTGCTTTATTTTTATTACTTTCTCAATTCATTCCAGGTGATTTTTGGTATGATAACATTTTAAGTAATGTAGTATGGAATCCTTTTAATAATATTTTTTCTTTTATTTACTGTCTTGTAGCTTTAACAATAAGTGGAGTACTTATATATTTTTTAAATAAAAAAATTACTTTTAAAAATTTAAATATTAGCCCTAAAAATAAAAATAAAATAGCGCTTTCACTTGCAATAATTACTGCGCCATATTTATTTTTACTACCAAGCTCATTAATATATAAAGATTATACTCAAAAAATCATAGGATACAATGTTATTAAAATAAATAATTATAATAATGATTATACTGATATTTACAAATTATAAAAATGTGTTATAATAATTCACCATTAAAGGGGAAATTATAATGTCAATTATTGAAAATGATAAAATAATACTTTCTAGAAAAGAATATAAGCTTGCCCAAGAAAAATGTAGAATTGCATCAGGTTCAGAAGGTAGTGTTTATAAATTTGATAATAATACTGCGCTTAAAATATATGCTACTAAAGAAGAAATGGAATTTTCATCTTTTGTTTTAGATAAAGAAATTAGTAAAGTTATAGAGTCATATATTCCATTTTTAAAAGTTAAAAATTTTTCTTACATTTTTCCTCAAAAATTAGTATATATTGAGGATGAATTTGCAGGACATTCTATGGAGTATATAAAAGGAAAAGATTTAGGAAGAAAAATTTTTAATGAAAGTTTCGATACTTTAAAAGAATACATGAATAAATTAAAAATAGATACTGATGTGATTTCAAATGAAAAAATAAAAGTTTATGACATGTATTTGACAAATGTAATAGTAAATAATGGTTTTAGAATAATAGACATTCAACCACATACATATAAATATAATGATAACTTTTCGCTACAAGAATGTAAAAAAAATAATGATGATGCACTACGTCAATTATTAATTTATATTGTAGAATCAGTTCTTGTACTTCAAAATGTATATGCTTCATTTTATGGTCAACATCTTAGGGATATGTTATTAAAAAAGTATAGAAGTGGAATTAACTTATTAAATAATAAACTAAAAAAAGAAAATATATCTATTAACGAGTATTTAGATTTATTAAAATTGGAACTATCTGTTTACTCTGGAAGAGAAATTGAAAATTTATCTGAAGCAAGAAAAATATTAATTAAAAAACAATAAAAAAGTATGTACTTTAAGTTTACATACTTTTAATTTTTATAAATATATATGGGAATTTTAAATAAATTCTTATTTAAATCATGAAATAAAGTTCAAAATAAGGTATAATTATTTTAGGTGGTTTTAATGAAACGTAGTGAAGTAGATAGAAGTAAAATAAGTCCAATGATGAGACAATATTTAGAAATAAAAGACAAATATGAAGATGTTGTTTTGTTTTTTAGACTAGGCGATTTTTATGAAATGTTTTTTGAAGATGCAGTAAATATGGCACGTGAACTCGAACTGACACTTACAGGAAAAAACGCAGGATTAGAAGAAAGAATTCCAATGTGTGGAGTACCACACCATGCCGCAAACGTATATATTGAAAAATTAATTGAAAAAGGCTATAAAGTAGGTATTTGTGAGCAAACTGAAGATCCTAAAAATGTAAAAGGAATTGTTAAAAGAGAAGTAGTTCAGATTATTTCTAAAGGTACGGTAATAAATAATGAATTATTAAATGAAAAAGAAAATAATTATATAGGAAATATTTATGATTTTTCTCATGCATATGGAATTAGTTACACAGATATTTCTACAGGTGAATTTGTCGTATTCTTAATAGAACATGATATACCTAAACTTATTAACGAAATAATAAATTTGAACTTAAATGAAGTAATTCTAACTGATAAATGTGATAAAAATATAAATAATATATTACGAAATCAATATAGAATATCTATAAGTGTATACGATAATATATTAGAAAGTGATGAATATAATCATTTATATGAAGATTTAAAAGATATAAGATATCAAACTACAGTTAAACATTTACTATCATATTTAGTAGAAACTCAAAAAAGAAGTTTAGGACATTTACAAAAAGTAAAAATAAAAGATAATAATTATTTAAAAATGGATGTCCATACTAAAAGAAATTTAGAGTTAACGGAAACATTAAGACTTAAACAAAGAAATTATTCTTTAATTTGGCTACTTGATAAAACTAAAACTGCAGCAGGATCAAGGTTACTAAAAAAATGGATTGAAAATCCTTTGACTGATAAATCAAAAATAGAACAAAGATACGATGTAATAGATACTTTACTTAATCAATTTATTATAAAAGAAGAATTGAGAGATTTACTTTTCCAAGTTTATGATATCGAAAGACTTACAGGTAGAGTAGCATATGGAAGCGCAAATGCAAGAGATTTAATTCAATTAAAAAATTCTTTAAAAGTTTTACCTCAAATAAAAAAATGTTTGAAAAATATTAATTTTTATTATGATATTGATACATTAGAAGATTTATATGAACTTTTAGAGAAAAGTATTTATGAAAATCCACCATTAAGTATTAAAGAAGGATATTTAATAAAAGAAGGATACAATAAAGAGTTAGATGAATTAAAAGAAATTAGATATTCTGGTAAAGATTTTATCGCAAAATTAGAGAATGAAGAAAAAATAAGAACAGGAATTAAAAATTTAAAAGTTGGATACAATAAAGTTTTCGGATATTATATCGAAATTTCTAAAGGTAGTATAAAAGATGTCAAAGATGAGTTTGGTTATGAAAGAAAGCAGACACTTACAAATGGCGAAAGATTTATAACTCCTTTATTAAAAGAAAAAGAAGCTATGATTTTAAATGCGGAAGAAAGAATTATCGAACTTGAATACAATTTATTTTGCGAAATCAGAAGTCAAATACAAAAATATATCGCATCACTTCAAGATACCGCTAAGGTATTATCAGAAATTGATGTTTTAACCGCATTTACTGTAGTTGCTGAAGAAAATAGATATGTAAGACCTAATTTAGTTTTAACAAATGAAGTTTATATTAAAGATAATAGACATCCTGTAGTTGAAAAAGTAATTAAGGATGAATATGTAGAAAATGACATAATCATGAATGCAGATACTAATTTACTTTTAATTACAGGTCCAAACATGAGTGGTAAATCTACATATATGAGACAATTTGCAATCACAGTTATCATGGCACAAATGGGATGTTTTGTACCTGCTAGTAGCTGTACGATTCCCATTTTTGATAAAATATTTACACGCATTGGTGCATCCGATGATTTAGTTAGTGGAGAATCTACTTTTATGGTAGAAATGATGGAAGCTAACAATGCTATTAGTAATGCTACTAAAAATAGTCTAATTTTATTTGATGAATTAGGTCGTGGGACTGCAACTTATGATGGTATGAGTCTTGCACAAGCGATACTAGAATATATTTGTGATAATATTGGTGCAAAAACAATGTTTTCTACTCATTATCATGAACTTACCGCATTAGAAAAACGTGTACCAGGTCTTAAAAATATTCATGTTTCCGCACATGAGGAAGATGGAAAACTTACATTCTTACATAAAATCAAAAATGGTCCTGTAGATAAAAGTTATGGTATACATGTAGCTAAATTAGCTAAACTTCCAGATTCACTTATAAATAGGGCAAATGAGATTTTAAACATTTATGAAAATCAAGATAAAAAAGAGGAAAATTTTGCTCAAATATCTTTAGATTTTGATTCTATTGAACCTCAAAAAAGTGAAATCGAAGAAAAAATCAAAAATATTAACCCTTTAGAAATTACTCCATTAGAAGCATTAAACTTTCTATATGAATTAAAAAAAGAAATTAAAAAGTGATGAACTTTTGTTTAAATTTAAATTTCTCCTTAAATGCGAATTATTCTAAATATATTTCGTATTTTATCAAATTATTATTTTCAAATATTTTAAAATATAGTAGAATATATTTGTAATGAAAGGAATGAAATTTTAATTATATGAGTATTATAAGCAACACAAAATCACAAATGGAAAAAACTATAGAAAACATGGAAAAAAGATTTACGACAGTAAGAGCGGGACGTGCTAATCCATCTTTAGTAAATAATTTAAAAGTTTCTTACTATGGAGTTGATACCCCAATAATGCAACTTGCATCTATCTCTGTTCCTGAAGCTAGACAACTACACATTAAACCTTTTGATAAATCTTGTCTAGGATCAATTGAGAAAGCTATATTTGAAGCTAACTTAGGACTTACTCCAACTAACAATGGGGAAATGATTATAATAACTATCCCTGAACTTACCGAAGAAAGAAGAAAAGAATACGTTAAACAAGTTAAAAGTATAGCTGAAGAAGCAAAAATTGCTTTAAGAAATATAAGACAAGATGCTAATAAGGATATCAAAAATGATGAAGAACTTAATGAAGATGAACAAAAAAGATTAACCGAAGAAGTTCAAGAAGTTATAAATGATTATAATAAAAAAGTAGATACTTTACTTAAAGAAAAAGAAAACGAATTAATGAGTGTTTAATAATAATTTTAAAAAACATCTTAGCTAAATTTGATTGGGCTAAGATGTTTTATAATATATGTTATTATGTTATAATTCTTATATATGGGTGATTGATATGTATAAAATTCTAATTATCGAAGATGATTTGGAAATAAGAAATGAACTTAAAATATTACTTGATAATAATGGATATAGTGGAGTAATATTAGATAATTTTGATAAAGTAAAAGAAAATATAATATCTAAAAAAGCCGATTTAATTCTGTTAGATATCAATATTCCTAATATTAATGGTCAACATTTATTAAAAGAACTTAGAGAAGAAATAGATACTCCAATAATTATGGTAACAAGCAAAAACACTGAAATTGATGAAGTTATAAGTATGAGTTATGGTGCGGATGATTATATAACTAAACCATATAATCCTAATATTCTTTTATTACATATTGAAGCAATATTGAAAAGAACTAATAAGACTAACAATGTTTTAAATTATAAAAACATAACCTTAGATACTTCGAAAAGTATGATTTACCATGAAAATGGCGAAATTACTTTATCTAGAAATGAAATGATGATATTTTATTATTTAATAAAAAATGAAGGAAAAATCGTGTCTAGAGAAGATATAATGAACTATTTATGGGATACTGAAGACTTTATCGATGATAATACTTTAACGGTCAATATTGCGCGCTTAAGAAATAAATTAGAAGATGCTGGTCTAACTAATGTTATAGAAACTAGAAGGGGACAAGGGTATATTCTAATATGAAATTTAGTGATTATTTAAAAAATAGATTTGTAAATATTATAATATATTTATTTCTCATTATAATAACATTTTTATTGTTAGCAGCATTTAAAGTAAATCAATCTTTAATTTTTGTACTTATTTCTTTATTAATCGTTTTTATAATTATAAATTTTCTATATGATTACTTTAGAAAGAAAAATTTCTATGACACACTTACGTATAATATTAAAAATTTAAATAAAAAATATCTAATTTCTGAAATGATTAAAAAGCCCAATTTTATAGAAGGTCAAATATTATATGATGTACTATATGATACTACAAAATCTATGAATGAACATATCAATGAATATAAATTTAGTTTAGAAAACTTTAAAGAGTATATAGAATTATGGATTCATGAAGTAAAAACACCTTTGGCAGGTGGACTTTTAATGTTACATAATAATTCTAAAAGCGATAAAAAAATGATGGAAATTTTAAATAAAATAAATGGTTATGTCGAACAAGTTTTATATTATGCTAGAAGTGAAAATCCTGAAAAAGATTTTATAATAAAAAAAGTAAATCTAAATTCTATTGTGAAAAAAGTTGTTTCTAATAATAAAGAAAATTTTATAAATAAGAAGATTAGTGTAAAATTGGAAGATTTGGATGTAAGTATATATAGTGACCCTAAGTGGTTAGAATTTATTATAAATCAAATAATTCAAAATAGTTTAAAATATAGTAAAAATAATGATGAATCATACGTTAAAATCTACTCTGAAACAAAAGATGATATTATTAGTCTTATAATAGAAGATAACGGTATCGGAATAGATAACAGTGATTTACCACGAATATTTGATAAGAGTTTTACAGGAAAAAATGGACATAATATAGACCATTCTACAGGTATGGGGTTATATATTTGTAAGAAACTTTGTGATAAGTTAGGAACAAAGATCGAAGCTATGTCCACTTTAAATGAATTTACTAAACTTATAATTACTTTTAAAGTTAATAATTTTTATGATGTTATCTAGCCTTACAAAAATGTAAGGTTTTGTTATATAAATCGATGGATACTTAAACTTTAATATACTATAATTACGATGTGAAAGGAGTTAATGTAATGAAAAATATTTTAAAAATTTCTAATATAGAAAAGTATTATGGAAATAAATCAAATATAACTAAAGCTATTAATAATATTTCGTTTGAGGTAGAAGAAGGCGAATTTGTTGCGATTATGGGTGCTTCGGGAAGTGGGAAAACTACTTTATTAAATTGTATATCTACAATCGATAAAGTTACTAGCGGTCATATATTTGTAGGTGATGAAGATATAACTACTTTAAAGGGTAATGCTTTAAATAAATTTAGAAGAGAAGAGCTAGGTTTTATTTTTCAAGATTTTAACTTACTTGATACTTTAACAGCTTATGAAAACATCGCACTAGCTTTGACAATTCAAGGGAAAAATCCAAAAGAAATCGAAAAACGTATTTTAGATATTGCTAAAAAATTGAATATTAAAGATGTACTAAAAAAATATCCTTATCAAATGAGTGGAGGACAAAAACAAAGGGTAGCTTCTGCTCGCGCGATTATAACTAATCCTAAGCTTATTTTAGCTGATGAACCTACAGGTGCGTTAGATTCTAAAAGTGCGAAAATGCTTTTAGAAAACTTTGAATATCTTAATAAAGACTTTAAGGCTACTATTTTAATGGTAACTCATGATGCTTTTACCGCAAGTTATGCATCGAGAGTAATATTTATTAAGGATGGAAAAATATTTAATGAAATTAGAAAAGGAGAAGACTCTAGAAAAGAATTTTTTGATAAAATAATTGATGTCGTTACCATCCTTGGGGGTGATTTATCCGATGTTGTTTAAACTTTCACTAAAAAATATTAAAAAAAGTATCAAAGATTATGCAATATATTTTTTCACTTTGATTTTAGGGGTTGCTATATTTTATGTATTTAATGCGATTGAAAGTCAAACTGTAATGCTTCAAGTTTCAAAATCAACTCATGAACTTATAAAACTTATGAACACTATGTTATCTGGTGTAAGTGTATTTGTATCCTTTATTCTAGGATTTTTGATAATATATGCGAGTAGATTTTTAATAAAAAGGAGAAAAAAAGAATTTGGAATTTATATGACTCTAGGAATGAGTAAAGGAAAAATTTCTAAGATTCTTCTATTTGAAACTTTACTAATAGGTATAATATCTCTTATAGTAGGTTTAGGACTTGGAGTTATACTATCTCAATTGATGTCTATAATAGTTGCTAATATGTTTGAAGCAGATATGACTAAGTTTGCTTTTACATTTTCAAGCTCTGCAGTGGGGAAGACTATTTTATATTTTGGTATTATATATTTATTAGTAATGATTTTTAATACATTCTCTGTAAGTAAATGTAAACTTATAAATTTAATTAATGCAAATCGAAAAAATGAAAAAATTAAAGTTAAAAATCCTGTTATTTGTACTCTTATATTTATAATTTCCGTAGGATTACTTGGTTATGCATATTACAATGTTACAGCTCTTGTAAATAGTTTAACTCAGTCTAAATTAATATTAATGATTATTTTTGGATGTATAGGTACCTTTTTACTATTTTGGTCTTTGTCAGGTTTAATTTTAAGAATAGTTAAATCTATTAAGAAAATTTACTTAAAAGGTCTAAATTGTTTTGTATTAAAACAAATAGATAGTAAGGTAAATACTACAGTTTTTTCGATGACTATAATATGCTTGATGTTATTTCTTACTATAAGTATATTATCTAGTGGTTTATCACTTAAAAATTCTATGACTTCAAATTTAAAAGAATTAGCACCCGTAGATATAGAATTATATAAACCGTTAGATATAAGTGGAAATGATATTTATGGAGTTCCTTATTCAAATGAGGTAATAGAAGATTCAAAAACATCGGTTAAAGATACTTTGGATAGAATGAATTTTGATTATAATAAAAACTTTAAGGATATGATTGATTTTAATAGTTATGCTACTAATGAGTTAACAGTAAGAAATACTTTGGGTAATTATTTAAGTGAGGTTGAAAATGCTTTTCCTGCTTTAAACTTAGATACTGCAGAAGAAATTGTTAAAATAAGTGATTATAATAAAGTAGCAAAATTATATGGAAACAAAACTTATGAATTAGATGATGATGAATATATGATTATTGCTGATTTTGATAGTATGATTGAAATAAGAAATAAATCTCTAAGCGATAATACTAATATAACTTTATTAGGAAAAACTTATTCTCCAAAATACTCTGAATGTAAGGATGGGTTTATTTCTATGAGTTCAAATCATATTAATACAGGTATTATTCTAGTTCCAGATGACGCGGTAGATGAAAGTATACGAGCTAGAAATCATTTAATTGCAAATTATAATGCTAACGATGAAGAGGGTAGGAAAAATATTGAAAATCAACTAACAAGTGATGAATTAGGTGATATAGTAAATACTACTTTACTTGAGGCATCAAGTAAGATTTCTATATATGAAGCAAGTATAGGGTTAAGTGCTTTGATAACTTTTATAGGTATTTATCTAGGTATTATCTTTCTTATTTCAAGTGCAGCAATTTTAGCTTTAAAAGAACTATCTGAAAGTTCAGATAATAAAGAACGATATACTATTTTAAGAAAAATAGGAGTAGATGAAAAAATGATAAATAAATCTCTTTTTGTACAGATTGCTATATTCTTTTTGCTTCCTTTGTTTATTGCAATAATTCATTCAATTTTTGGGTTGATGTTTGCTAATGAAATATTAATTACTTTTGGTAATGAGCATTTACTAACTTCTATAATAGTAACAGCTTGTATATTAATATTTATATATGGTGGATACTTTATAATTACATATTTATGTAGCAAAAATATAATTAAAAGCTAATGGACTACTTTGGTAGTCTTTTTTCTTTAAAATATTGAAATTAGTGTTTAAGATGTGTTATAATGTATGAGTAATTATTTTGTGTCTCCTTAGCTCAGTTGGTAGAGCAACTGACTCTTAATCAGTGGGTCTAGGGTTCGAGTCCCTAAGGGGACACCATTTAGTTAATAAAGCCTCTTTTTTAAGGGGCTTTTTATTAATCTTTAGAATGTATTATCATAGTAGGTAGTACAAAAAATTAAATGATTTTGATTTGATTATCAACCATTACATGAAAATATACTATTTTTGCTTACGATATATTTTAAAAATCTAGCTTATTCGTTAAAATAAATTTAAAAAACAGAATTTAATTTTTATTTTCTAAAAAAAGAAGCATTTTTCTAAAGAAATAGCGTATAATAAGTAAAAGAGTAAAAGCTATTCAATAATTTGACAATTAATAAAATACTTGTTATTATACTTTGAACGAATTATTGTTTTTAACAACTTTTTGTGGTATATTTTAAATGGAAGGTGGTGTTATTTTATGGATTGTACGAGAAGATTGCCAAAAGATTTTTTTACTAAATCTAGACCTCATGCGAAACCTAGTAATGACCCTGATGATAAAATAATACCAATTAAATGGTCTAAAGAAGTAATGGATGGAAAAAGAAAAGCGGTCGTTAAATTAGCTAAAGATAGAAAAAATAAGTAATATTGGTTAAATTGCTTATTTTTTACTTTAAAATAAAAGTTGGTGATAAAAATGTGTAAAATTGGAGATATAATTGTAGTAAGAAAATACATTGGCGATGATGGTAAAATTATTAATAAACAACATTCTTTTATAGTTATTGATGATAATTCTAATCAAATTAGTGGATTAAAATATGATATGGTTGCTAATGTAATGTCAAGCTTCAGAGATGATAAACATAAAAAGAAAAAATTAAAATATAAAGAAAATTTAGAAATTACGAGTGATGATATTGTTTCTGAAAATAAAAATAATAAAAGCGGTTATATAAAAGCAGACCAATTATTTTATTTTGAAAAATCTAGATTGGATTACTATGTTTTTGCACATGTAGAATCCGAATTATTAGATGAACTTCTAAAATTAATTATAGAGTTGGAAGTTGAAAATCGATTGAAAAACAATTTAAAAAATATAGAAAAACAAACAAATTAATTATTTTCCTACTTTGTTTTTATTTGGAGTTGTATGAATAAAT
The DNA here is from genome assembly GCA_944372025.1 of uncultured Bacilli bacterium. Lineage (GTDB taxonomy): Bacteria > Bacillota_I > Bacilli_A > RF39 > UBA660 > JAFSEX01. Next base: position 17,554 of record CALVYE010000015.1, read on the forward strand.
ATTAATCATAAATAACCTAAATTTTATAGTAAAAATATATAAAAGATTATTAAAAAAAACAAAATTCACAAAAAAGGAATAACTGAAATTAAAAAATTTTTAGAAAAGTTAAAGAAGTTATAGAAAATAGCACCACATTCTAAGTTTAATAGGTGTTTTTTTTATTTTTTCAAGATATAAAATGATTTTCATATTATAATATCTTTAAAAATTAAATTTTTATTCATCAATGTGTTATAATAACTATGAATAGAAAGAGTGATATATATATGAAAAAATTTTTATCCGTTATTCTTTGTATTATATTATTTTTTAGTTATTTCATTTTAGAAATTAGTATAAATTTTGGCTCTGCTTTTAGTGAAAGTTCTATAAAAAACGTAAGTAAAAACATATCTTTAACAAATAAAAATATAAAACCTGAAGACATAACTCCTGAAAATTTATATTGGGAAACTACTTTACAAACAGTTTATGATATTGCTTCTGAATATAATGTAGCTGAAGAAAAAATAAATGATCTTTTAGAATCAGAAAATGCTAAAGATTTTATTGCAAATTATATAAATAAAATTTCTTCATCTGTTATTAAAAATGATGGTACCGAGCTAGATAAAGATGAAATAGAAAATTATATTAAAGAAAGTGTAAACGAATATTTAAGCAATAATCAAGATATCTCCTCAAAAGATAAAGAAAATATATCGAAATTTGTAGATGAGCATTCCTATAAAATTGTAGAAAAATTACCCGATACTAAAGAAATTACTAATAACTTAGATCCCGAATTTTTAAGTTTTATTCAAAAGTTTTTTTCAAGTAATACTAGATTGATATTAGGATTTATAGTATGTGCTTCAATAATTGGAATAATTTTATTACAACTAAAAAATAAAAAATACTTATTATATTTGGGAACAACCTTTGTTATTGCAACTATCATAAATTTATTATTTTCTCTAACTATTAATCCATTATTAACCTCACTTATTGATTATAATTCTAATATAGTATTATCTACTATAAAACTATTTTCAAATGGTATTGTTAAAACATATACAATTACTAATGTAGTAATATTATGTATATCTATCATACTTTTAATTATTTATAATGTATTAATAATTAAAAAGACAAAATAGTATCCTAAAGATATATTTTACATATACTTTATTAGGTGAGATTATGTTTGAAAAAATAAAACTAGATTATGATTTTGATTCTTTAGAACCTTTTATAGATACCCATACACTTGTATTACATTATAATAAACATTATGAAAATTATTTAAATAATTTAAATAAATTACTTATTAAAAATAATATAACTTACAATAATGATATATCAGCTTTACTTAATGAATTACAAAAAATAAAAACTAACGATATTGATGATATTTTATTTAATCTAGGAGGAGTCTTAAATCACGAATTATATTTTAAAAGTATAAGTAAGAAGCGTACAATATCTGATGTATTACAACATGAAAATGAAAATGAATTTGGAAGTTATGAAAACTTTGTAAAGCTATTTAGTGAAAGTGCGAACAAACTTAAAGGTTCTGGTTATACATTTTTAGTAATAAATAATAAAAAACTAGAAATAATAAATATGCCTAATCAAGTTACACCATATTTATATGGACTAATACCTTTATTATGTATTGATTTATGGGAGCATGCTTATTACATTAATTATGAAAATCGAAAAAAAGATTATATAGAAAATTTCTTTAATATAATTGATTTTTCGAGTGCAAATGATATATTTTATAAGAACAAAATTGTCTAAGTTACAATAATTTTGTTCTTTTTTTTAAATTTTATTTTTTAACTCTTCCCTAAGATATAAAAAAATGATAAAATTAATTATAGAAAATATATAATTCTGGAGGCTAACTATTATGAGCAAAGTAGTTATAATAGGTTGTGGTAATGTAGGTATGAGTTATGCATACTCATTACTTAATCAAAGAACGAAAGTTGAAGAATTAATCTTAATTGATTTAAATAAAGATAGAACTATAGGTGAAGCTATGGATTTAAATCATGGACTTGCTTTTGCACCATCAAAAATAAATATAAAAGCTGGAGAATACTCTGATTGTAATAATGCAGATATAATTTGTATATGTGCAGGTAGAAATCAAGAAGTAGGAGAAACAAGATTAGATTTAATTAAAAAGAATTATGAAGTTTTTAAAAGTATAATTAATGAAATAAATAAAACTAATTTTAAAGGTATTTATCTAATCGCAACAAATCCTGTAGATATAATGTCATTAATAACTATGAAGTTATCTAAGTTTCCATCTTCTAAGGTAATAGGAAGTGGGACTATGTTAGATACCGCAAGGCTTCGTTATTTAATAGGAGAAAAATTAGATGTTAATCCCAAAAATGTACATGCATATGTCATTGGTGAACATGGAGACTCTGAATTTGTTCCGTGGAGTAGTGCAATAGTTGGACTTAGAAGTGTAAATGAATATATGTCTAAGGAAGATTTAAATAAGATAGCTTCTGATGTTCGTAATGCAGCATATCAAATTATTAATAAAAAAGGCGCAACATATTATGGAATTGGTATGTGTTTAACTAGAATTACTAATGCAATTTTAGATAATGATAAATCTATTTTAACGGTTTCAGTATATGATGAAAAACAAGATTTATATTATGGAATGCCTGCCGTAGTCGATAAAAAAGGAATAAGAGAAATAATATATTTAAAGCTTACTGATGAAGAACGTAATAAACTAGATAATAGTATTGAAATCTTAAAAAAGATACGTAATAGTTATGAATAAAGATTTAAAAATTATAGAACCTAGATTTAGTTATGATTTAGAAAAATATGATAATTCTTTTATACCTTTTGAGGAAGATACAGTTTCAAACAAAATATTTGAAAGCATTACTTTTGAAAATATAAATTATGAATATAAAGATTTTAGTGGATGTATATTTAAAAATTGTGTTTTTAAAAATGTTAAATTAGGAAAATTTACCTTTGAAGATATAATTTTTGAAAATTGTGATTTATCTAACTTCAATTTTAGTAATTCAGGATTACATAGAATTATATTTAGAAATTGCAAACTTACAGGTGCAGACTTTTCAGAAAGTATATTAAACAATATTTATTTTGATACATGTCAAAGTTTATATTCCAATATGTCTTCAACAAAGTTTAAAAATGTTTTAATTGAAAATTCTAATTTTACAAATTCTTCATTTATAGAAGTAGAATTTAAAAATACATATTTTATAGATACTAATCTAACTAAATGTGATTTTATAAATACATTATTAAAAGGTATAGATTTCACTACTGATATTATAGATGATATTGTAGTTTCAGGTAAAGAATTAAAGGGTTCAATAGTAAATTCAATTCAGGCCTTGGAACTTTCTAAAATTTTAGGTATAATTATTAAATAGAATGGAGTATGTAATATGGATAAGACATTAAATAAGAAAGTAGTAGTTATTTCAGTTATTGCAGTTGTAGCCTTAGTTATAGGAATATCTTTAGCTATTTTTATAGTTAGAAGAACAGGTAATGAACATGCATTTACATCTGCAAATTTAACATTAAATTTTGGAGACGGAAGTGCGATAATTAGAAATACAGGAATTGAACCAATATACGAAGATGAAGTTAAATCTCTAGCAACAACAAAGGAATTTACAATACAAAATACTAGTAATAAAACTTTATATGTAACTTTGAGTTTAGAAGAAATTACAGCACAAAGTGAGTTAAAAAGTGAACTTTTCCATTGGGATTTATATGAAACCACTTCAGGTAGCGAAACTTTAGTTGATTCAGGCAATTTCAATGTAGGTAGCGAAACTACTCTTGATATGATAAATGACATAACTTTTAATGCAAATCAAACTAAAAATTATAAATTATATGTTTGGTTAGAAGAAACTTTAGAAGATCAAAATGCATTACAAGGCTTATCATTTTCAAGTAGGATAGTTGCGAAAGGGTATTTAAAACCACTACAATATAGAGATAACAGTGGAGCAAATGCACCAAAATTAGCTGATGGAATGATACCCGTAGTATATGATGAGACAAGCGGGAACTGGGAAGTAGCAGATAAATTTGAAGAATGGTACAACTATGATAAACAATGGTGGGCGAATGCAGTAACCATAAGAGATTGTCAAAAACAAGGTGATATAAATCAAGATGGAGTGATAGACCAAACAGATATGAACATTATATCACAACATGAAGTTGGTTTAGAATGTGGTAATTTTGATTATTGTGATGAAGAAGTAATGTTAGAAAGAGGAGACATAACTGGTGATGGAGTTGCAGACAGTGAGGATGTTTTGTGGATTGGAAGGGCAATTGAAGGATTAGAAACTCCATATCCATTATGTAACCCAAAAGAACCAATGAATAGAGCGGATTATGAAAATGCAGAAGCAGGGACACCAATAAGTATGGAAGATATAAATAGTATGTGGGTATGGATACCAAGATATAAATATAGAATACCTTCTAGTATAGGAGTAGGGACTTCAACTCCACCACAAATAGATGTAGTATTTGAAAGTGGGACAAATACAACGGGAAGTACTTTATCATCATGTTCAATAACATCAACGAGTTGTTATTATACACATCCAGCATTTAGAGATGGAAGTAGTGTGTATAAGACAACAGCATATGACCAAGGAGGCTGGGATGAAGAGTTAGAAGGAATCTGGGTAGGAAAGTTCGAAACAAGTGGAAGTGCAAGTACACCAACAATAAAGCCAGATGTAACATCATTAAGAAATCAAACAATAAGTGCTCAATTTGATACATCACTAAAATTTGCAGGAGGAACAAGAAATACGAGTAATGGAGAAGTAACCTTCTCAGGAAACAGTACATATGGGTTAACTTCTTCAACAGATACGCATATGATGAAGAATACAGAGTGGGGAGCAGTAGCATACCTATCACAAAGTAAATATGGAAAGATGGGTAATCCTAATTATAGTGGTACTAACAAAGAAATCTATATAAATAATAGTGGAAATACTAGTAATAATAATACATATACAGGAAGAAGTGGAGGAGGACCTGGAGGAAGTACGCCAATAAACGGAACATATACAAATCAGACAAGTACAACACAATATACTACATATGGATTTTATACATATGATGATTATTTATTAAATTATAATACCAACACCAAAGGAGAGAAAGTAGAAGGAAAAGGTATAGGAGCAAGTACAACAGGGACAATATATGGAATATATGATATGAGTGGAGGAACAGAAGAACATACAATGGGAAACTGGTCAGGAACAGTAGGAAGTTCAGGATTCACAACAAGTAATTTTCCAGGAGGAAGTAATGGAAGTAAATATTATGAAAAATATACTGGAACAAGTTCATATAAAATAACATCAGACAAATCAATCAAAGGAGATGCAACATATGAAACCATGAGCTGGTACTCCGACAACGCTAGCTTCCCTTTTGCTAGTAGTCCGTGGTCTTCTCGTGGTGGCTACTATTACACTTCGTCTTATGCGGGTGCTTTCTTCTCCCTCAACAATTCTGGTGCGTCTTATTCCGGCTACGGGTTTCGCGTGGCTTTAATCCCATAAAGGATGAAATCCTTTATGGGATACCCTCATTACCCTCAATAAGCAGGAAAAATAGGAAGAAAATAAAATACAAAGAAGAGCGG
>CALVYE010000016.1 GCA_944372025.1 uncultured Bacilli bacterium
TTGTCATGCACTCTTATTATCTTGAGTGCATTTTTTTATTTCTTCTTTTTCTTCGCTCTTTCCTTATATATAAAAAAGAGTGTATTCACCCTTCCCCTAAATTAATAATATTTAAAACAGTTAAGAAATATTCTAACTTCTTAACTGTTTTATTTTTTCTTCATAATTATCACTATTTGTTACAAAATTTCCACTTACTAAAATATCTACTCCATTTTCTATACACTTCTTTGCATTAACATTATTGATACCACCATCTATTTCTATAATGGTATTTAAATTATCCTTTTTTATTTTTTCTTTTAATTTTTTTACTTTTTCTAAACTGCTTTCTATGAATTTTTGTCCACCATAACCAGGTTCAACACTCATAATTAATACTAAATCGATATCTTTTAAAAATGGAAATATTTTTTCGATGTTTGTATTAGGTTTTAAGGATATACCTACTTTTATATTATTTTCTTTTATTTGATTTATGTATTTTTCTAGATTATCAATTTCATAATGAATAGTTATATAGATTGGATTTAGAGTTTTATATTCTTCTATGTATTCATAAGGTTTTTTTACCATAAAATGAATATCTAGTGGTTTATTTGTATTTTCATATACTTTTTTAATTGTTGAAAAATCAAATGAGGTATTATCTACAAATTTTCCATCCATTATATCTATATGTATATAATCCGTAGAAGTTTGACTTAGTTTTTTTATATTTTCATTAAAGTTTTCTTTTATGCCAAGAATAGATGTCGATATTTTTACCACTTATTCACCTTCATTCATAAAACGCTTGTAATTATCATATCTAGATTTTAATATTTTATTGTTTTTTACCATTTCTTTTACATAACATTCTCTTTCATTAATATGAGAACAATTTTTATATTCACATTTTTCACCATATTTATTTATTTCTATAAAAGTTTTTTTTAGCTCATCTTTAGGTATATCTTTTAAATCAAATGATGAAAAGCCTGGAGTATCCGCAACTAAACCATTATATAAAGAAAATAATTCGACATGTCTTGTTGTATGTTTACCACGATTTAAGGCATTAGATATTTCTCCTGTTTTCAAGGACAAGCTTTTATCTAATCGATTTAAAAGCGTAGATTTTCCTGCTCCACTTTGACCTGCAAATACAGTTAGTTTATTTTTAAATATTTTTCTTATCTTACGTAATTCATTATTTATTATTACTGTATATCCTAAAGATTTATAGTATTTGATTATTTTTTTTATTTCTTTTTTTTCTATTTTGCTTAACAAATCCATCTTGGTAAAACATATTATAGGTCTAATATTGTTATATTCTAACATAGCTATCATTTTGTCTAATAAATTACTAGAAAAATCAGGCTTTTTAACACTTGTAACAATAAATATTTGGTCTATATTAGCAAGTGGAGGTCTAACTAGTGAATTTTTTCTTGATTTTAGATCTGTTATTATTTTTTTATTTTCATCTATTATTACCAAATCCCCAACTAGAGGAGTAATTTTTTTATTTCTAAATACTCCTCTAGCTTTACAATCTATTATTTCTTTTGAAGTTTTAACGGTATATAAATCACTTAATGATTTGATTATTCTACCATCCACTTTTAGCTTTCCTCTTTACTGTTTTCTGTTGTTTCTTCATCATCTGTTGGGCTTTGAATACCTTCATTTTCTGGATCACTAGGATTTGGTAAATCTTCAGGTGCTTTAGCTATAATAACTGAGAAGGTTACATTTTCTGAAATGACGCTTCCGCTTTTTCTACTTTGATATATTACCGTACCTGGAGTAGCAGTTGTAGATTCTTGTTGTGAAACTTCTAAATTTAAATTATATTTAGCCGCAAAGGAACGTACATCATCTTCAGTCCATTGTTCTGCAACCATATCAGGATAATAATTCATATTTGGAATATATAGAGTAACCGTAGAACCTTTTGAAACTTTTGACCCTGCCTTTGGATTTTGCTCTAAAATTATATTTTCTTTGTCTTCGGTTAAATCTGAAATATTACGTTTTTCAACTAATACTTTTAAACCTAAGACATCTTCAAGTTTTACCTTGACTTCTAAATAGTTTTCACCTACGTAATCTTCTAGTTCAATATCTTCTTGTCCTGTAGATTCATAAAGGGTAATTTTTGTTCCTTTTTTTACAGTTCTTCCGATTGCAGGAGAAGTTTTGACAACTTTACCTACTTCAATATCATCACTTTCAATTTTTTCGGTTTCTAAAGCTACTTCTAATCCTATTTTTTTAAGTTCTTCTTCAGCTTCTACAATAGTTAAATCAGATACATCAGGTATTTTAACTTCTTTATTATTTATATTTGATACAATTAGTATTGCGCCTGCTCCAATAATTAATAGTCCAGCAATTATAGACGCTATTATTATGGCAACTTTATTTTTTTTCTTTTCAGTTTTAGTTTCGTTATCTTCAATTTTAACAGCCACTTCTTTTGATTTGTCATCTTGTTTTTTGGCTTCTTCAACTTTTTCCATAACTAAGGTTTGATCTAAATCATTTTCAGGATATTGGTATACTATTCGTTTTTCATTTTTACGCAATTCATCTAAAGATGTTTTTAAATCATCGTACATTTCTCTTACATTTTTATATCTGTTTTTTGGATTTTTAGCAGTCGCACGAAGTAAAATATTTTCGATAGATTGTGGAATATCAGGATTTTCAATTGTTACATCAGGTAAAGGTTCTTTCATTTGTTTAAGGGCGATTTCAACTGCATTTTCACCTTTAAAAGGAATTGTACCTGTTAAAAGTTCATACATTAAAATTCCTAAAGAATAAATATCACTTTTAACTGTCGCACCTTTTCCATTAGCTTGTTCTGGAGGTAGGTAATGAACAGAACCCATAACTGAGTTTGTTTGGGTAAGTTGTGCGGCATTCATAGCCATCGCAATACCAAAGTCAGTTATTTTTACAAGTCCATTTTCCATAATTAATATGTTTTGAGGTTTAATATCTCTATGAATTATATATGATTCGTGAGCATGTGCAAGTCCATCGGTAAGTTGTAACATTATATCAACGACTTCACTAACTGTTAGTGCTCCACGTTTTTTTATTAATTGTTTTAGAGTTTTACCTTCTACGTATTCCATTACAATATAATATTGTCCATCGTCTTCTCCAACATCATACATTTCAACAATATTTGGATGCGATAAACTACTAGCAGATAGTGCTTCTCTTTGAAATCTTCTTACGAATTTTTCATCGTTTGCTAAATCGCCTCTTAAAACTTTTAAGGCTACATTTCTATCTAATATTGTATCATAGGCAAGATAAACGTTTGCCATACCACCTTCACCAATTGTTTTAATGATTTGATATCTATCATTAATTTTTTGCCCCTTAATCATCATTCATTTTCACCGCTTTCAACTTCTAAGTAAGCAATAGATATATTATCTAGTCCACCTCTAGCATTACTTTTTCGAATTAGTTTTATAACTTTATCTTCTATATCTAACTCTTCAGTAGTTAAAACTTTTTCAATTTGCTCTACCGTAAGCATATTGGTAAGTCCATCGCTACAAAGTAAAATACCACTTAGTGAAGTATCTACATCAAAAATGTCTAATTCTACAATTTCATTCGCACCTAATGCTTTCATTAAAACATTCTTTTTAGGATGATGCTGTGCTTCTTCTAAAGTAAGTTCACCTGATTTTACTAAAAGATTTACTAAAGTATGATCTTGGGTGATTTTAATTAATTTTGAATCTTTTAGTACAAAACCTGAACTATCTCCAATATTTCCTATTAATATAAAATTAGGAGTAAGAAGTGCGGTTACTAAGGTTGTACCCATTCCTACACTTTCTTCATGTTCATTTGTATATTTAAAAATTAAAGCATTAACTTCATTTACACTATCTTTTAACCAATTAATCGCATCTTCTTTATTTCCGACACTCGAAATGTCTGTGAATCTTTTTCCTAAATGTGTTATTGCGATAGATGATGCGACTTCACCAGCTTTATGTCCGCCCATTCCATCAGCAACGGCCATTAAAATTTCTCCATTTTTATTCTTTACAATTGTTACACTGTCTTCATTATGGTCTCTTACTTTACCTGAGTCAGTTAAATAGAAACTTTTCATATTATTCCTCCTCATGTTTACTTCTCAATTGTCCACAAGCGGCATCAATTAAAGAACCAAACTCTCTTCTTATTGTAACATTTATCTTATTCCTCTTTAGTATATCATAAAATGACATAATTTTATCATTTTTACTGCGTTTATATTCAATATTATTTGTTTCGTTATATGGAATTATGTTAACATATGCATTCAATCCTTTTAAAAGATCTGAAAGTTCATAAGCACAAGTAGAAGAATCGTTTATTCCATCTAACATAATATATTCAAATGTTACTCTTCTATTAGTATTTTTTATATAAAGTTTAACTATATCGATTATATCTTTAATTCTATATTTTCTATTTATTGGCATTATTTTATTTCTAATTTCATCATTGGGTGCATGTAAACTAATCGCAAGATTAACTTGGGTATTTTCATTCATGAATTTTTCAATTTTATCTACTAAGCCACAAGTTGAAATAGTTATATGTCGTGCACCTATTCCAAGACCTTTATTTTCATTTATTATTCTTATAAAATTCATAACATTATCATAGTTATCAAAGGGTTCGCCTATTCCCATCAAAACTACATGACTTATACGTGTTTTAGTTTTTTCTTCTATCAACAAAATTTGTTCCACCATTTCATAGGTTTCTAGATTTCTAACTTTTTTTAGTCTACCACTTTCACAAAATTTGCATCCCATATTGCATCCTACTTGTGTCGATATACATAGACTTTTTCCATAATCATGTTCCATTAAAACAGCTTCAATATATCTATTGTCAAATAGTTTGAATAAATATTTAGAAACATCTTTACCTTCTTTAATATCTACTATATCTATTTTTTTAATATTAAATTCATTTTTTAAATGGTTTAAGATATCTTTTTTTATATTAGTCATTTCTTCAAACTTTTTTATACGTTTTTTATATAGCCAATCAAATATTTGTGTAGCACGAAACTTTTTATCTCTAATCGATAAAAAATATTCTTCTAGCATTTCTAGTGTATAATTGTATATGTTATTCATATATTCACTTCCTAAAAATAATTATATCAAAAAATAATAAAAACTCTAACAAATTTATTAGAGTTTTTTGTTAATTTTATCCATTATTCTTCAATTATGTAAGGATCAGTCTTTGTTCCTGTTCCTCCACTTATGTTTATATCTGATTTTAAGTTTATTACTGGACGTGCTGCAGCGAAACTACTATCACCCATATAACCTATATCTATTCTCCTTTGATGTGGTTCCCAAAGTACAGCCTCTTCTTCTCCTGTAGCTGTCATTCCCCAGAAATATGTATTATTTTGAAGATAAGTCATATTATCTCCTTTAAAATTATAAGCTAATGCTCCAGCATACATCATTTCATCAGCAGTTATCATTCCTATCTTTGCTTCTACAATATCATTTCTTTCAATACAAGTAAATATTGGATTTAAGTCTTCAAATACTCTCATAGACCCATTACTATATTCACCATCTATTCCACTTGTATCATTACAGTAGATTCCTAATGAGATTTTAGAACTCAATTCATCACTTAAATTAGTATTTGTTGTATACCAGTTATTTATAGTTTGTTCAATTGAACTTCCTTTATAAACTGCATTTCCAGAAGCAGCCCATAAATGCCAGGAATCTCCTATATTGTTTTCATTTATAAGTCTAATTGTTCCATCTTCGTTTATTCTTACTATTCTCCATATTATTGGGTCTCCGGCTTGGGCAACAGTTGTATCTGTTTCATCTCCACTATCGGGATCTGTTATTTTATTAATTATGTTTGCCTTATATGTTCCAAATTGCACATAATTATTTTCTACCGCTCCTCTATAATAATATGTTGGAAATCCAAATTCTGATTTTTCACTATCATCTTTTTGAACAAATAACCCTTTATCTGTAGAAGTGTCGGAGAAAGTTGGAATTGTTGTCAATACATTACTATTATTTTCACCTAAAATATAAGACGCTAAAGTATCTTCTTTGGTACCTAAACCAATTACTTCGACTTTACTTTTAAATGTACCTTTCATAAGAGATGTTTGATCTTCACCAGACTCATCTATCCAAACATATACATTATAATTTTTACTTTCATTTTGATCTAACTTTATATCATTTGCAAGGTTTATACTTGTATTATCACCTAAAGAAGCAAAAGTACCTGTAGTTACTTTAGTAGTATCTTCATAAAGTGCCCATTTAAAATCATAGGAAGCAAGATTTGAAATTGTTATATCTGTTAAATTAATTTTTACATATGCTTCCATTGTTCCAGTATTTCTTACAGTAAAACTTATTTTTGCAGCATTATCTAAAACTTCACTTTCTAATAGTGGTACTAATCCTGTTAATCTGAATGCACTCTCATTTTCATATGTAATAGCAACGTTTCCACTTGTTATTGTATGTTCATCACTAACACTTCTACTCATGAAATATGCGATTGTTATTCCGATTAGTGCTACAAGTATTAAAATAGATACGATTATCAATGTTTTTTTTCTTTTATTATCTACTACATTTTCCATAACATATGCTCCTAACTATATATTAAGTATATAATATTATTTATTCTTTTGCAATAATTTCTAATTCTAAAAATAAAAATACAAGGAATTTTAACCTTGTATTTTATTAATTATCTATAAGAATATACATAACCAGAATATGTTTGTCTTTGATTAGAATATACGTATCCTGAATATAATCCTACCCATTTTCTATATACAGTTTTAGTTTCACCAACATTTGAACATGTACCTAAATCTTTGTTAAGATCATATTCGCATCCTTGACCTTCTATACAGTAAAAACTAGTTTTATATAACGTACCTTTAAATCCTCCAATATCATAATTATATGTAGGATGATCATCTGAAGTATTAGTACTTACCCAAGTCCATCCGTTTGTTCCATATTCATATTGATTTTCACATCTAAATGTGTAACTTACATTGTTAGTCCATTTATAATCAGATATATATTTTTCTACTACACTTCCATTATTATCAGGACTTAGATAACCACTATATGTTCCATCATCATAATATGCAGTGTCATAATTTGAGATGTATTTTCTTTTTTGTGTGTAATTGTAATCATCATCATATCTATCATCTGAAGAGCTAAAATCCTTTGTTATCGTTATATATCTTGTAATTGTACCACTTATATTATGTTCTGTATTTGCATAATAAACTAATACATAAGTACCTGGAGTATAAATATCTACATATCCATTAATTAATTCAACATCTAATTCCCTATTTGAATATGGATCTCTTGCAGTAGGTTCAGTTAGTCTATTAGTACTGCATGCTGTATTTCCTTCAATACAACTTTTATTTGAATATCCGCTCCATTCTGGACCTTTTGAATAATTATTTGATCCAGATGATACTTTAGGTTTTACTGTAACTTCTCTGGTTACCGTTCTACAATATGTTGAACCTGGATAATTGCAAGCCTTATATACTATAGAATAAGTACCTGGTAGATTTACATTTAAATTATTATAAATTATTTCAACATAATCAGTAACATCTCCAAATTTTACATGACTCGCTTTAATACCTTCCCAAGGATCAAATTGTTCATACTGTTCTACTGTTACTCTTGAACTGTAAGTGATACCTGGAACATTTTTATCATTGTATACAGATGTATCAAACCTATAATCATAGATATAATTATAATTTTTATATCCTTCATAGTCATACTCATATTCTTCGTCATAATAATTGCTTGAAGTATATGTAGGACCTCCATAATAATCATCATTTTCATAATAATCATAATTATAATTTTTTCCGTCATATTCTTTAGTCTCAGTTTTAACTTTATAATTAGTTGAATCTGAGAAACGTTTTGTACATCCCATATAGCCAGCAAATATAGTTACTAAAACAAGTACTGAAATGCCAATTACTTCTTCTTTAAAAACCTTTTTTCTCATAAAACCACTCCTTTGATTATATTGTAACACTTTTTAAATAAATTGCAATTTTATTAAGGTAATTTTATAAGAAAATATAAGATAATCTCATCTAGGATTAACATGAACCATACAATGTTTAACATTTTTAAAATTTTTTTCAATTTCATCATGTACTTTTAGAGCAATGTCATGTGAACTAGCTAAAGTTTGCTCTTTATCTGCACTTATTTCTACATCAACATATATTTTAGTTCCAAATAAACGGGTTTTTATTAAATCGATATCAATTACTCCTTCGATATCTAAAATAATAGATTTCATTTTTTCTATAGTTTCTTCATCTACTGATTTATCAACCAATCTATAAGTTGAATCTTTTAAAATATTAATCGCTACCTTAATTATAAATATACAAATTATTAAGGATGCGATTGGGTCTAATATCGGAAATCCCATTTTAGCTCCTGCAATTCCTATTAAACTTCCAGCAGAGGATAACGCATCACTTCTATGATGCCACGCATCTGCCATTAGTGCGTTAGAATTGATTTTTTTGGCAGTTATTTTTGTGTACCAATACATTGTTTCCTTAACTAATATTGATATTATAGCGGCAGCTAGTGCGATTAATGTTGGCGTTTCTAAGTTACCTTTAATACCTGATACAATTTTTGCTATTCCTGAAATACCGACTAAGAGTCCAGTTACTAAAAGTAATACAGATAAAATTAAAGCTGATATTGTTTCAAATCTTTCATGTCCATATTGATGTGATTCATCTGCTTCTTTAGATGATGCTTTTATGCCTATCATTACTACAAAAGTACTTATAACATCGGATAAAGAATGTGTAGCATCACTTATCATTGCGCTTGATGAACCTAAAACTCCAGCAAAATATTTAAATATAGAAAGTACAAAATTACCAATTATAGTCATAAAAGATACCTTTATCGCACGGGTACAATTTTCTTTTTCCATATTTTATCCTTCTTCCTAGTACTTCTATAATATTATATGTTTCAAATAAAAAAAGAAGTAAAAAATTTTACTTTTTTACCACTTTTATTCCAGTTTCATGATCATTTAAATTAAATTTTTCGTATTTATTGTTATCTTTAATTATATTATCTGCAAGAGTTTCTTTCTTTATGAAATCTATAAATTTATTCAAGGATTTTTCTACTAATTCATCACCGTTATAATATATATCTATTCTATCCATTACTTCAAATTTACTAGATTTTCTTAAATTTTGCACTTTAGATACAAATTCACGTGATATACCTTCCATAATTAGTTCATCATTTAGGGTTGTATTTAAAATGATAAATTTATTGTTTTCCATTTGTACATTAAATCCTTCTTTAGAACTAATTCTTATATCTACCATTTCTTTGTCGATTTCATAGTCTTTATCTTCAATTGTAAGTTTTATTGTATTTCCATTTTCTAATTTATTAATTTCATCAATATTAAGCTTTTGAAGTTCACTTGCATATACTTTAATTTTTGGTCCAAAAATTGGTCCTGCTTTTTTGAAATTAGGTTTTACTTCAAAATTCATAAATTCAGATAAATTACTTTCAAAAGTAACTTTTTTAACATTTAATTCTTCTTCAATTAGCGAAGTTAAATCTCCAATTATTTCTTCATATTTTCCATCTATAATTGCTTCTAATATTGGTTGTCTTACTTTTATTTTAGCTTCCTCACGAGCAAATCGACCTAGACTTATTAAATCTCTAACTAAATCCATTTGTTCTTCGATTTTCTCATCAATAAGTTTTTCATCACATACTGGAAAATCTTCTAAATGTACAGATTCTTTACCTGTTAATTTTTGATACATTTCTTCTGTAATGAATGGAACTACAGGTGCGATTAATTTACATAGACCCGTTAAAACTTCATATGTTGTGTTGTAAACAGCTTTTTTATCATCATCTAATTCACTTGCCCAGAATCTTCTACGATTTCTTCTTATATACCAATTTGATAAGTCTTCATTAACAAAATCTGTAACTTCTCTAACTACAGTTGTCAAATCATATTCATCAAAATTTTTTGTTACTGATTTTATTAATTTATTATATTTTGATAGTAGCCATTTATCGATTAAAGCACGATTTTTATAAGGAACGTTGAAACTTTTTGGATCAACTTCATCAGTATTTGCATATAAAGCAAAGAAATTATATGTATTTTTTAGAGTATTGAAAAATTTTGAGTATACTTCTTTTAATCCATCTTCATCAAATTTTGTTGGTGTCCAAACAGGTGAAACATATGGTAAATACCATCTTAGGGTATCCGCACCATAATTTTCGATAAGTTCAAATGGATTTACGCCATTGCCTTTACTTTTACTCATTTTTTGACCATATTTGTCAAGTAACATATCATTTACTAGGACATTTTTATATGGGCTTTTTCCTGTTACGAATGTAGATATAGCAAGTAAACTATAGAACCAACCACGAGTTTGATCTACCCCTTCTGATATAAAATCTGCAGGAAATTGATTTTCAAATATTTCTTTGTTTTCAAATGGATAGTGATATTGGGCAAATGGCATAGACCCAGAATCAAACCAAACATCGATTACATCTGGAACACGACTCATAGTTTTGCCACATTTTTCACATTTGATATGTACATTATCTACGTATGGTCTATGTAGTTCGATATTTTCATCGATATCTTCAAGTGCTAGTGAAGCTAATTCTTTTCTTGAACCTACGCTTATTTTATGACCACATTCACATTCCCAAATGTTAAGAGGGGTTCCCCAATATCTGTTACGTGATATTGCCCAATCATTTAAGTTTTCTAGCCAATTGCCAAAACGTTTTTCGCCAACATAATCAGGATACCAATTAACTTTATTATTGTTTTCTATCATTTTATCTTTATATTTTGTAACTTCTATATACCAACTTGGTTTAGCATAATATAAAAGTGGGGTTTTACATCTCCAACAATGTGGATAATTATGTTTCATTTTTTCTTTTTTAAATAATTTATCGTTTTCTTTTAGATATTTAATTACATCTAAATCAGCATCCATTACGAAAGTACCTTTCCAAGGGCCTTCGGTATATTTTCCATCTTCACCTACTGGATTTAAAACAGGTAAATCATATTTTCTTCCAACTTCATAGTCATCTTGCCCAAAAGCAGGTGCGATATGTACAATACCCGTACCATCTTCCATAGTTACATAATCTGCACATGTAACATAGAAAGCTTTTTTATTTACTTTTAAGAAAGGCAATAATTGTTCATATTCTTTGTATTCTAAATCTGTACCTTTATAGGTTTCTAAAACTTCATATTCACTACCAAGAACTTTAGACACTAAAGCTTCAGCAATTATAAATTTGTAACCTTTACTTGAAACTTTTAGATATGTTGCTTTCGGATTAACTGCTAATGCAACATTTGAAATTAAAGTCCATGGAGTTGTTGTCCATACTAGAAAATATGCATCTTCATCTACCAATTTCATAGGAACTATTACCGTGTTGGCACTTATTTCTTTATATCCTTGGGCTACCTCGTGTGATGCAAGTCCTGTACCACATCTAGTACAGTAAGGTAAAATTTTATGCCCTTCATAGATTAATCCTTCTTTGAAGAATTTATCTAAAATCCACCATTCAGTTTCTAGATAATCATTATCATAAGTAACATATGCATTATCAAGATCTATAAATTGTCCCATTTTGGTTGTATATTCTCTAAATGCTTTTTCATTTTTCCAAACAGATTCTTTACATTTTTTGTTGAATGGTTCTATACCATATTTTTCAATATCTTGTTTAGATTTAAATCCAAGTTCTTTTTCTACTTCAAGTTCTACAGGTAAACCTTGAGTGTCCCATCCTGCTTTTCTTATTACTTTATAACCTTTCATAGTCTTATATTTAGTAAATGTGTCTTTAAGAAGTTTTGCAAGCATATGGTGTAGTCCTGGCATTCCATTTGCGGTTGCTGGTCCATCATAAAATACAAAGGATTTATTATTTTTTCTATTTTCTATACTTTTATTTAAGATATCTATTTTTTCCCAATATTTAGAGATTTTATCTTCTACTCTACTTACTTTTTCATTGTCTAACATTTCAAATTTTTTCATATTTTAATAACCTCATTTCTTTAGTGTCAATTCTTTTATTTTAGTTTTTATTAGATGTTCATTTATGACTACTTTTTCTTCAATAAAATATCCTTTATAATAATATTTATTGTCCTTTATATGAAGATTTTTTAAATCTATAGAAGATATTTTACCAATGTTATATCCTCTACAATACATTAGAATTTTATGAATTATTTCATCAGTATTTAACTTTTTATGAAGAAAAAAACGTGTGTAATACTCCCAATTATTTTCAAGACCGTAATAACCATCTATCCATCCTTGTTTTCTAACATACGAATCTGATAATCTTTTATCTTTCTTCAAATTAACACCCCCCATATAATAAAAAAATTCATCCTTAAAATTTTAAGGACGAATTTAATTCGCGGTACCACCTTAGTTTGTAATAAAAATTACACACTTTATTACCTTTAACCTGGTAATTGGTTCTTTACTTATCATAAAGAAACATCAAGAGTGATCTATATTATAATTAAATTATAGGCTTGCACCACACCCTACTCGCTTTAAATTTTTTTATAATACCGTCTCTATCATTTGTTTTAAAATTTTATATTGTCTATATCATCCATCATTTGTAATTGTTGTTCAATAATATTTTTAATTCTATTCTTAAATATAGATATGTTTTTCTTTAGAATATCAGATTCAGATTCAATTTTTGATGCACGTGCTAAAGCGTCATTGATAATTTTATTAGCATTTTTCTTAGCATCATTTATTATTCCTTCACTTTCTATATGTGCTGCTTTTCTTAGTTGTTCGGAAGTTTCTTGAGCCATGGAAATAGTTCTATTTAAAGTATCTTCCATTTTTTTATACTTTGCAATATTTGCAGTTAGTGCTGCAATTTTCTTATCTTTTTCTTTATTCTCGTTAACTATTTTTTCTACCTGAGTTATGACTTCATTTACAAAAGCATTAACCTCATCAACATTGTAGCCACGAAACGAGCGACTGAATTTTTTCATATTTCCACCTCGACTACGCCTAATATTCTACCATTTAATACCTATAAAATCAACATTTTTTTACCATTCAAAGTCAAAATCTTTATTTTGTTTTCTTTTTTTTGTATTATCTTCTTTTTCATCGTTATCATTGTCTTCGGTAATTTTACCTTCAACATTGATATTTTTAGGAGTACACAAAAATATACCAGTACCTAGTTTTTGTAAATCTCCACCTATCGCATACACTGTACCACTTAGAAAGTCTACTATCCTTTTTCCTTGATCAGGTGTTACACGTTTTAAATTTACAACTACTGAGTTTCTTCTTTTTAAATGATCTGCGATTTGTTGGGATTCAGAATATGCCCTTGGTTCTAATAGAATCATTTTATTTCCATTATTTGCAAGGTTATTTAAAGTTTCTTCTGCATCATCATAATACTCATCTTCTACAGTTTGATTTGGATTTTCTTCATCCCCATTAAAGAATTTCTTAAATTTATCTAGTGCCATGATAACTCCTCCATATCTTATACTACATATAATTTTAACATATAATTTTATAAAATTAAAGTATAAATTATTATTTTCTTATATTGTTTACAGTTATAAGAAAAAGGTTTTAATTATTAATTTACTAATACATATTTTTTAGTATTTATAATAATATTAAAAACCTGTTCCAATGGATATTGTACAATATGATAATTGCTCTGAAACACTCATTAAACTCTTCTTACATTTTTACTGTAACTAATAATTCTATAAACTGTTCTAAACATTTTATAGTTTCATCAAAAGCTAAATCTCTAGCATAATTATTTTTTCTAGAGTAGCTTGTCCATTTGCCTTTTAAAATATTACTATGTTTAACAACATTTAAATTTGTTATCAAATCAGCATTGAACTCTCTTTTCTTAAAAGTTTTTTCTACTGCTCCTCTAAATTTTTCTTTGTTTATTTTATTAAATCTAAACTTATATATTAAATAAATATCATAATAGTCTTTCATTCTACTACTTGTTTCTAATTTATTAAGTATAGTTTCAATCTTTTCTGCCAGAACTGTTTCTAGATTATATGACCTTACTTTATATATTTCGCTATCTATTAACGATTCATAGCTATAATCATCAGGACTTGGATATATTGTATCTCCTGTTACAATATCAATATGAAATTTATCTCTAATATTTTCTAAATTGAATTTGATTGTAATTCTTAATCCACCATACTCATCCACATCACGTATAGGTTCAATTTTTTCAATTTTAAAATTAACATTATCATATACATCTATATTAATTATTTCTGTTATCATTTTAATAATATTTTTTTTAGTAAATGTTACTTGTCTTATTGAAGTATCTATATCCATGGTACTTCTATTGTCAATGCCAAATAAGTTACTTAAATAGAAACCACCTTTTAATATAAAATTATCTTTATATTTACTTTTTGATAAACGATCAACAAATCTGTCATACATATAAAATCTCATTACAGAATTAAAATCGACATCTTTTTCTTTTGCTATGCTCTTTAGTTTATCTTTTACTGCTTGGGATGATTTACTCATAATATGCTTCACTTATCATTTCCATTACTTTTGCATTTATTTTCATTTTTTTTGAATATTCAGATAATTTAGCCATATCTTTGTCACGACTCTGAGTATACTGTTTAATAGATTTTTTTACTTGTTCAGGATCCATTCTTCCTTTTGACTTTATAATATCACAGATACATCTTTCTTTATCATATACTCTGACTTTATTTCCGTTTGGAGTTTCTACCTCAGTAATACCCATTTCGTATATATCATCTGATACATAAAATACATTACATTTTTTATTTACAGTATCAACATGGTAACTTTGTGGAACCGTTACTGTATAATTGTAAGGAAATTCTTCAGTCATTCCATAAAAATATAGAGCATTCATATGAGAAAAAATTGCTTTTTTATATTTTTGCTGAAAGGAGAAGTAACTATCTTCAAATGCACTTGGTGAAAGATAGATTCCTCTAGAAATTTTCTCTATTGTGTTATTGTTCTCCATTATTGATAGATATTGTCTGCTAATATTTAGTGGCTCTATCATTCTTGTAGAAAGCATACCATTATTAGCATACATTATTTGCTTAATAGCATCAGTAAATATTTTTGTTTGTTCATTTGGAAAAGTATTTGAAAAGTTTTTGATTGTATCAGACATAATATTAATGCTTCTAAGCTGTTCTGTAATTGGTTCTAACGATTTGGATACTGATTTACTAGCTTCACCGAATGGTTTTATGAAATCATTTAGTGTTTTACTTAGTTCTTGTATTGGCTCTTGCATTGGCCTTGAAATCTTATTTAGTTGCTCTTTAAGTTGGTTCATAGGTTCTTTAATAGAATTAATGGCAGCCACATAATTATTTAGAATTTCTGGTTTAATTTTAAATTTTATTTTTTCCGTCTTTTTCATAATAATCCCTCTCTTTGACAATTGCACTGAAATTATATCGTTTTTCAGTGTAATTGTCAATTGAAATGAGAATTACCATATTTATGGATTTAATTTTGTTATCTAGTTTTTGATCTATTATAATTTTTAAAAGTTTCAATCATTACCTTTTTTTGTACATTTAGAAGTTTTTGATTTTTCTCACTATAAAAATATTCTTCTAATCTCTTACCTACTATTAAAACCATATATAATATATTTCTTAATATGAACAGAAACTTTTTTGTCTTAAATTCTACAATATTTTGTATGAGATAAATTAAAACGTTTGTGTAAAATAATGTGAAAAAAATATCTAAATTAATAGATATTTTTAATACTCATATTCTTCTTCAAACGTATAATTATAATCTTCGTCATTATAATAATAATTGCTAGTTTGATTAGAATTTTCAATCAAATTTTTTATTACAGGTATTTCTAGAATTTTATTCATAATTTCTGATTGCTCTTCTTCAGTTATTGTATTAATATCTTTTGCGTCATCAACATTAATATCTGGAATATCATTGCCAACTTTTGTATTGTTTATAATTTCTATATTAACTTCTACCATTTCTCCATTACTAGATGGAGTTTCTAATTTTATACCAATGTTATCTTGATATTCCTCATTTTTTGTTATTTCTTTACTATCAGTATTTATACTAAGATTAATTCCATTTTCAGATGATGTAGAACCTTGTGGCGCTAAGGCTAGGTTTATACTTCCTTTTTTATAATCTCCTGTTATAGATAAATTACTAAAAATTCCTGTTATTTTACCTTCATTGTTAGAACCAATTAATTTTATTCCTAAAATATTTTGGTTATTTGAAAGAACGTTAAATTCTTTGGTTTCATCATATTCATAATATTCAAATACATTATTTTGAATTTCTATATCTTGCTTAACGGTTTTATTTAATCCTTTTACATACATATTATAAATAATTTGATTTGTTGCAGGCATATTTTTGTTTGGATTATTTATTTCCTTGGTCATATTTGATATTAATTCATTTATTTCATTATCATCTAATTCTAAATAGTTTTTCAATACATCTTTTGCTTTTGGACTATTTTGAATTTCTGCAAGAGAATCCCTAATTATATTATTAATTAGTTCATTTGTAATTGTCAAAGAAATTTGTCTAACTTTAGTATCTTTATTATCAACTTTAATGGTAGTCTTTTTAGTAGTTAGATTACTATTATTGATGTTTTTTATTATATTATTTTTGACGATATTTAAAAGTTCTTTTACATCATCATTATTTTTATTACTTAATAGACTTGTAAATTCATAATCAGAAAAGTAATAACCATTTGTTATATCTTCTAAACTAAAATAAGCTTTATTATCTTGAAAAAGTGATTCTAAATTTATAAATTCTTCTCCTGTTAAAAGTGATTCTAAATTTAAATATCCTCTTTTATCTTCTTTATTTTCGGTGTAATTATAATTAAATTCTAAAAGGTTATCTTCGTTTGAAGCAATACCCCCATCATTTATTTTTACACTAATGTTAGATGTAACATTTACTTTATCATTATTTAAAATTGTATTTAAAGTTTGATTCTCTTGTTCATTTTTTAATAATGAATTATATAACTTTGAAATATTTTGAGATAAGATTACTTTAGGGTTTCTTATATAAAGTGTTACAAAAATTAAAATGCCTATTAAAACTAGGATTATTACAGATAAAATTATTGGTAACACTTTATTTTTTGCTTTTTTAGTTTCTTTAGGAATTTGTGTTTCAATATTATTATTGTTATCATTTACGTTATTATGACGTAAAGGTTCTTCTTTTAGTCTTGGATTTTCTTCTACTGCATCTGTAACATCTTGTATTATTTCTTCAGCTGAATTATTTAAATTCTCATTCATTTTAAAACCTCACTTCTATCTACTATATAAGAATAATATCATATTTTGTAGATAAATGAAATACTTTTTAAACTTTTAATCCGTTATCACATTTGTTACCGTATCTATCTATAATTTTATCTTCTCTATAGACATTTACTATCTCACAATTGTTACTACATCCATTACATTCACTACCTATAGTTTTGAATTTTATATCTTTTATTTGAAAACTAAAGGGCTTTTCAATTTTTGATTTTTTAGCTAAAATTGCAATGCCTAAGGCACCCATTAGATGTCCATCATTTATTACGGTTACTTCTGTTTCAAGCTGCTCTTCAAAAGCTTTTTTTACTCCGATATTTTTACTTACTCCGCCCTGAAATACAATGGGACTATAAAGTTTTTTCCCTTTAGCTACATTATTTAGATAGTTAGAAACAATCGCATCACATAATCCTCTAATAACATCTTCTTTTTTATACCCCATTTGAAGTTTATGTACTAAATCTGATTCAGCAAAAACACTACATCTTGCAGATAATTTTGGACTATTTTTACTAGTAAGTGCGATAGAGCCAAAATCTTCTATATTTACTCCTAATCTTTTAGCTTGACTTGATAAAAATGCTCCTGTCCCTGCCGCACATATCGTGTTCATGTTATAGTCTACTACTACGTTTTTATCGATTAAAATTATTTTGGAATCTTGCCCACCAATTTCGATTATTGTTCTAACATCTGGAACTTTATTCATCGTACCGATTGCATGTGCGGTAATTTCATTTTTTACAACTCCAGCATCTAAAATTTTACCGATTAGATATCTTGCAGAACCTGTCGTACCAACACAAACTACATTAATATCTTTATCTTTTACTTGTTCATATAAAGAATTTATAAGCTTTTGAACCGCACCTATAGGATTACCTTCAGTCCATAAATAATCACTTGCGATTATATTATCTTCTTCATCTATAATCACACCTTTTGTAGAAATAGATCCTATATCTACACCTAAATAATATTTATCCTTCATTTATAAGATTTTCCTTTCTCATTTGTAACATGTCTATAAATGCTTCGATACGTGTATCTATCGCACCTTTTGCATATTGAGAGTCAAAAGTCAAAAACAAAATCGGTATATCATATTCTTCACTGACTTTTTGCAAAATTGGTACTGCATTTATTTCAGGAGAACAACTCATGGGTTTCATATGAATTATTCCATCAAAATGTTCATTTGCCATATCTATACTATGACTTATATTAGGAGTAGCATCCGCACCTTGTAAGTATTTTGCAAACTTCCTAGATTTTTTATGGAACTTTTTCATTTGAAATCTTTTAGTAATTAGAAGACAAGTTAAATCTGTATATCTCCTGACTTCAATATTTTTACTAAGCAAAAATTCTTCAATATTGTAACTACTACTATGTTCCATTAGAGAAAACAACTCTCCTACAATACCAATTTTTAAAGTTTCATCTTTGGAATTTTTAAGGTTATTTTTTATTTCTGTTATACTTTGTTTATAAAGTTTTCTAAGTTTAAAAATACTATAATTATTGTCTACATTCTTTAGAAATTTTTCTTTAATTTTCATAAATATTCCCTTTGACTTTTCGTATGATATATTTTTTCTAATATATTTATCTAATTTGTCCATATAAATTATATTTACAACTGCTACTAAAAGCCAATATGAAAACTTAAATATGTTTAATTTAGGATTTAACTTTTTAATACCTTTATAAAATTTAAAAAGAGAAAAACCTCCTTTATTTGTTAAATTAATGTAGTCAAATTTATACCCTAAATCTCTCAAAATTTTTTCTTGAACTTCTGCATAGTAACCATACCTACATCCTCCACCTGCTTGAACTAAAACATTTGCACCATTATCTAAAGATTCTATAAAATTTCCCAATGTATATTTAAAAGGTAAACATACAAAATCTGGACTGTATTTATTCCCTAATTCTAAAGTATGCTTTGTAGATTTTAAAGGTACCATTACTTCACATTTAGAAGTTTTTATAAGAAAGTTTTTAATTGGAACATAATAATCACCTAGATTTGGAAAACTTATCACTTTTTTCAAAATGATTACTCCTTTCATTTATTATATCTATGAAACTTTCAAGTCTAGTTATTAAACCTGTCTCACTATTCAATTCATCTATTACTATATTTATGATTGGTATATCTTTAACTTTCCTCATTATAAGTTCATTTACTAAGCAGTCATTACCACATGGAAAAGATGTAAGAATAATTATCCCATCTACTTTGTTTTTATAGTATAACAAGGAATTAATAAGTTCTTTGTTAGAATTCCAATATAGAGTTGTACTTATATTTTCTGATCTATCTTTTTTGGAAATAAAAATATCTGAATATATTGGATCTATATTATATTTTTTTAAGATTTTTACTACGGGTTTCCCAATAACATTGTCATATAAATTATAATGATGTCCCAAAAGAAGAATTTTTTTATTTTTGCTTGTTTTTATTATAGATTTTTGATTTTCAAATCGTTTTAGGTTATATTCTTTAAATTGCTTTTTGGCTTTACGATACGCTTTTAAAGATTCAATTCTTTTTTTACCTAACTTGTTTCCTAAATTTATAAACTCGAAAATTTCATATTTATTTTCGGTGTAATCGATATCATATTCAATTAAATTAATATCGATAAAACTATTTTTAACTACATCGTATATTGAATTAAATTTTATACATTCTTGTTTGTCTTTTTCAGTTCCTAAAAATCGTGGAACAAGTATTAAATCACATTTATCTTTAAGATAATTTATGTGTCCCATATGTATTTTAAAAGGAATACAGTTTTCATCTGTGGTTAATTTTTTACCTGCATCTACAATATTCTTATTCGTATTAGAACTGATAATATAATCAATATTTAAATTCTCAAAAAATTTAATCCATAAATATCCTAATTTATGAAACATTAAAGATCTTGGAATTCCTATTTTCATAAATTTCCTCCTTATAGTTTTACGATGTTTTTAAGTTTACTTATAACTTTTTTTTCAATTCTAGAAATGTATGACTGACTTATTCCTAAGTATTCAGCAACATCTTTTTGTGTCATTTCTTCATGGCCTGCAAGTCCATATCTTAGAATCATGATTTGTCTATCACGTTCATTGAGTTTTTTTAACTCTTCATTTAATAAAGTCTTATTTACTTCTTCATCTAAAGGTCTTGTTACAATATCTGGTTCAGTTCCAAGAACATCTTCTAAGTGTAACTCGTTTCCTTCAGCATCAAAACTTAAAGAATCTTCAAAACTAACCTCGGTTTTTCTTCTTTTATTTTTTCTTAAAAACATTAATATTTCGTTATCTATACATCTAGATGCATAGGTTGCAAGTTTAATATTTTTATCGGTCTTATAAGTGTCTATTCCTTTTATAAGACCGATTGAACCAATACTTACTAAGTCTTCTAAATCAATATTGGTATTTTCATATTTTTTAGAAAGATAAACTACAAGTCTTAAATTATGTTCGATAAGTTTTTCTTTGGCTTTTACATCCCCTTGTTCTTTTAATTTTAAATATTTATATTCCTCTTCTTTTGAAAGTGGTGCGGGAAGTGCATCGGTGCTTCCAAGAAAGAATACATGATTTTTGTGTTTTATTACTTTTTTTAATAATGCGATAATTTTCTTTAACATTTTATCCCTCCAATAATTTTGTGTGTAGAATACAGTTTACTCCATCGATATCAATTTTTTCTTTTGATATGCCAATTAATACATTTTTTTTAATTCCTACTCCCTTAATATAAATTTTATCTGGGACAATACATTTTAAAATTCCATGAGAATTTACTCCATCATATGGAACCATTAGTATGTTTTCAAGTTCTAATTTGCATTTTAAATCTTTTTCATAAACAATAATTATAGGCCTTTTTTTATATGGATCATAAAGTTTGTTTCCCGTATCTAAAAATGCATTAAAATTTTTGATTGTCCCGTCTTTTAAGTATATGTCCACTTTGTAATAATTAGAATAATTATTTTTAAGATTTAATATTTGTTTAACATAAGTATAAATAATTATAGGTGAAGAAATTATTAGTACTATAAAGTTGATACTTAATCCATTATGATAAAAAACCAATCCTTCTTGCTTATAGCTAAATTGAACGTTTAAAAAATATAAAAAGCCTCCTAAGATAATACTTACTGTGTAAAGATAATACATGTTTTTAATAGTATATCTAAGGTCTTTAAATCCAAAGGTAATAAGTACCATTAATAAGCTTATTATTATTTTAAATAAAAAAAGTTCAAGGGAATTTATTTTCATGAATAAGATAAATATACTCAAACCACCTATTAACCCTCCAAATAGTAACTTTCTAATTTTTATATTACGTCTTAAAATAATAGAAGTTGCCATCAAGAGAAGAAAATCAAAAGCGAAATTTAAAAAGAATATTAAATCTAAATATAATTTCATATTATCACCATTTAAAGTATAAAAAAAAGACAAAGATTATTTTGTCTTTTTATTGTATTAAAGAAAATTTATTTAATTATATAAGTTAATTTTCAAAACTTACTATTTTTGTGAAAGGATATCCTTCAATATTAGATA
>CALVYE010000017.1 GCA_944372025.1 uncultured Bacilli bacterium
GAGGAACTTTGGGATAAATGTAATGAAATATTAAATAAAAATTCAAAAAATTATCAAACTAAAACTAGAACTAATATGAAGTATGCTTTATCAGGAAAAATAAAATGTTATCATGATGGGGCAACATTTATAAAAGGAGCTTATAAAAATAAACGGACAGGTGCCATAAGCAAATATTGGGGATGTTCTAATTATAGAAAATATGGTAGAGAAAAATTAAATGGGTGTAAAACACCAATAATTTACTATGAGGAGTTATTAGAGATATTTGAAAAGGTAGCAGAAAATATTTTAAATAGTGAAAAAGATATGATGAAAGAAATATATAATTTAGTTCGTGAAACAGAGAGTAAATCAGATTATTCAAGAGAATTAAATGAGTTAGAGAAAAAAATTGTGGAAATCAAAAATGCTAGATCAGAATTAATAAATATGAGAGCTAGGAAAGAAATTGAAGGTGATGAATATAATGATGCTAGGGAGAAGTATAATAGTGAGTTAGCTGTTTTGGAAAAACAAAAACAAAATTATTTATCAAGGAATATAGAAATTGATTATAAATCAAATGTTGATATGTTTTTTAAAAAAGTACACGATATAATATTTGAGGATGATGAAAGTGTATTTAGAATCTTTGGCTCTATAATAAATACTATATTAGTAGAAAGACTTGACTCAGTTGATGATGATATTCATAAAGTGATGTTACATTTTAAATTGAATATAGCCAGCTACAATAAAAGTAGCTTAAATTTAAACGATTTTTTACTGCTTTTTAGTAACAGCGAGGGATGCAATAGTAGCTTTAGCTGAAAGAGTTGCTGGCACTGAAGAAGCATTTGTAAAAAAAATGAATGAAAGAGCCAGAGAGTTAGGTTTAAAAAATACAAATTTTAAAAACGTTCACGGGTTAGATGAAGCCAATCATTATTCTACTGCGCATGATATGGCAATGATAGCAAAAGAATTGGTTTCACATGAGAAAATATTAGAATTTTCATCTATATATGAAGATTATTTAAGAGCTAATACAGATGAACAAGTATGGCTCGTAAATACAAATAAATTGGTTAGATTTTATAAAGGCGCTGATGGTCTTAAGACAGGGTATACAAAAGAAGCTGGCTACTGTCTAACCGCAACTGCAAAAAAAGATGGCATGAGACTTATTACAGTTGTCATGGGAGAACCTGATAGTGCTACTCGTAATACAGAAACTATGAAACTTTTAGATTATGGTTTTGAACAATATGAACTTGAAACAATGCTTACTAAAAATAGTGTTATTGGCAAAGCAAAAATTTCTAAATCTACAAAGGAAAAAGTAGATATAGTACCTTTAGAAGATGTTACTTTACTTCATAAAAAAGGAGAACAAAAGAAGAATAGTTCATATGAATTAAAATTAGATGATATTAAAGTTCCTGTAAAAAAAGGGGATAAAGTAGGGGAACTTTATGTTTTAGAAGATAAAAACGTTATCAGAAAAATTCCTGTAAGTGTAAAAGAAGATGTCAAAAAAGCGAATATATTCGAATTATATATAAGATACTTAGGTGATGTTGTATCGGGAGATATAAGTTTATAACTTATATCTTTTTTGTGTTATAATTATATTGACAATTAATAGTTTAAAGGAAGTGTGTTATGAATCAAGAAATAATAGGAAAGTCTATTAAGGAGATTAGAAAAAAGTATAATCTAACTCAAGCGGAATTTGCAGAAAAATATGGAGTAACATATCAGGCAGTTAGTAAATGGGAAAATGGAAAAAATATTCCTGATATATCCTTACTTAAACAAATAAGTAATGACTTTAATATTAATTTTGAAGATATATTAGACGGTAAAATAACTCCTAAAAAACCTAAAAATAATAAATTACGATTAATAATTCTTATAAGTTCTATAATCATTTTATTTTTATTAGTAATAATAGTTGTTCATTATTTAAATGAAAACCATACCTTTGAATTCAAAACACTTTCTGCAAATTGTGAAAAATTTAATATATCTGGAAGTTTAGCTTATAATGATAATAAGTCATCTATTTATATATCAAATATTACATATTGTGGTGGCGAAGATAATACTGAATATAAAAATATAGAATGTATACTTTATGAAACAAACAATAATATGGATAAAAGAATTGATGAATATGTATATGAAAATGAGGAAAAAACTATTAAGTTAGAAGATTTCCTTAAAAATATAACATTTACCATTGATAATTATTCCAGAATTTGTAAGCAATATAAAGAAAATACTCTATATTTACAAATAAATGCAGTTGATAAAGAAAATAAAATTACATCATATAGAGTTCCTTTGTCTATAGATGAAAAGTGCCTTTAAAAAATAATAGTTTTTCTATTATTTTTTTATTTTAGAAGACTTTTATAAATTTATCTCTAATAATTTAGTGGAGGTAAAAATTTATGAAAAAGAAAATTTTATTTATTTTTTGTAGTTTTTTTATATTTAATGTTAATAAAGTTAATGCATCAACAATTGAAGTAGAAACTCCTATTGAAAATCCTTTGATGAAATTTATTGAAACTGAAAAAAGATATATGTGGTATAAAGAGGTTATAGAAGATTTAGGTTATAATAATGAGATTTTAAATTTAGAAAATTTATACATTGATGAAAAAGACTATACTATAGAATATTTGGAATGGAAAGAATATAATGGTGAAGATTTAAAAGATATAGAAGTTAGAAAATGGTATAATTATCAGACTATTTTACCCCTTAAAAATATTGAAATCAGTTCAGATAAAACTACGGAAATTGCTGAAATTGAAGTATTAGTTAATAATGAAAATATAGACTATAACATTGCTTGTACAGAGTGTTCAGTTTATGAAAGAGATTATCTTAACGATAAAAAAATAGATAAGGGTATTACATATAACCTTAATCGTCGAGGAAAAATTTTATTAGTTTTAGATAAAGAATATCCACTAAATGAAATTGAAATTAAAATATATAAAAAATCTTTAAATGATGAAAAATTTAAAATTTGTTTTACAAAAGAACAATACAAATATGATAACACAATTTTAAAAGATAATCTTTCAGTAAACAATAAATATAATTCTGAAATAAAAGTAGAAAGTTTTAAAATTGATGATACTTGGACTATTGATACCCAATATAGTGACATTAATAAAACTTTAAATTATATAGAAAATAATTGGTATACAAAAGTAGATGTTTATGAAGAATATAGAAAGGTTATAAAAAAATATCATTATTATAATATAAAAAGAGAATATATAGATGGGTATTATAAAATTAATCCAACAGGAGATCTAACTTTAAAAAAAGATAATGAAAAATTTAAATTATTTTATATATATGAATTTTTAGAATCATCAAATGAAACGGATGCAATGTATAATTATTATCCTCAACAAAAGTTTACTTTGCCTTCTTTTGAATATCCAACTGAATATAAAAATTTAAATGAAGAAGAAATAAATACAAGCAATTTAAAAAATTATAATAATATAAAACTATCAGACACTGATAAAGAAAAAATTCCTAAAATAGATGTTTCAAAATTTAAAACAAAAAAAGTAAAAAATAATAATATTTCTGAATATTTCAATTCCAAAAATTTAAAGATAGCAGGCATTTCGCTTTCAGTAATTTTACTAATAATTCTTTTTATAAATTCTAGATACAGAAAAAGTTAAATTTTGTCATACGAAATAAATAACTACTTTTGTCGAAAACATACTTTTATATTTTTATTTGTGTTTAAATTATTATGCAAGGAGCGCGGTATACATGCTAGAAATAGATATTGAATTTAGAAAAGGCATATTATTTGTAAGATTAGAAGGTATTTTAAATAGTGAAACAGTTAATAAATTGAATAGAGAGGTATTAGATACTATAAAAATTAATGGAATAAAATACATAGTATTTAATTTTGAAAATTTATACTATATAGATATGGCAGGAATAAATGCTATCATGAAACATTACAATCTAGTAAATGCTTATCATGGTAAAGGTTTAATTTGTGGAATATGTAATAATATTGTTAAAAATAGAATTAAACAGAGCAATGTATTAGATTATTTATCTGAAACGAGTAATGAATTAAGTGCACTTAGAACTATTAATATATAAAAAGGGTGAAGCTATGAATACAGAACTTAATGATTTGATTAAACAAAACGAAAAATTAATTTATTCAATTATAAATGAATATACAAATTACATCGATAAAGAAGATTTATATCAAGTAGGTGTAATTGGTATTATTAATGCATACAAAAATTTTAAAAAAGAAAAAGGTGTAAAATTTAGTTCATATGCATACATGTATATATTAGGTGAAGTAAAAAAATATTTGAGGGAAAATCGTACAATAAAAATAAATAAAGATACTTCATCTTTATGCATAAAAGTTAAGAAAGCAAAGTCTTTGCTAGAACAAAAACTTATGCGTACTCCCTCGACTAAAGAATTATGTGAATTTTTAGAAATAGATGAATTAAAACTAGAAATGGCTCTATCCATACAAAATAGTGTACAAAGTTTAGATAAACCACTTACTAATGATGAAGGAAATGTAGATTTATATGAAGTAATTCCAAATAACGAAAAATTAGATATGGATGAACTAATTGCTTTAAAGGAAGGATTTAGCAAATTAAGTGATGAAGAAAAAATACTTTTAAAACATCGATACTTTAATGATAGAACCCAAAGTGAGGTTGCAGAGTTACTTGGAATTAGTCAAGTAAAAGTTTCAAGAAATGAAAAAAAGGTTTTATCAAAATTAAAAAGTTCTATGATTGCTTAAAATCTAATCAAAAAATGATTAGATTTTTATTTTTTTACCATAATATATTTGGAGGGAAAATTATGGATAAAGAAAAGTATCAAAATTTAGTTGATAAAAATATCCCAAAAGAGAATGTAAAAATAAATGCCGCTAAAGCATTTTTAGTTGGCGGTTTTATGGGTATAATTGGACAACTTCTTTTAGATATATATACAACTTGGTTAAATATTCCTACAAAAGAAGCATCTACCTATATGATAATTACTCTGATATTTTTAGGTAGTTTGTTTACCGCTCTTGGCTTTTTTGACAAATGGGTATCATGGGCAAATTGCGGACTTATAA
This sequence comes from uncultured Bacilli bacterium, assembly GCA_944372025.1. Taxonomy (GTDB): domain Bacteria; phylum Bacillota_I; class Bacilli_A; order RF39; family UBA660; genus JAFSEX01. Next base: position 5,156 of record CALVYE010000017.1, read on the forward strand.
TTCCTATAACAGGTTTTGCACATGCAATGACTTCTGCAGCATTGGAATATCGTAAAGAAGGTTTTGTTTTGGGAATTGGGGCAAATATTTTCAAACTTACAGGTAGTGTAATTTTATATGGAGTTGTATCTGCATACTTTTTTGGACTCATAAGAGTACTTTTATTTGGAGGATGATAATATGACTTTTAAATTTAAAAATGTATATTTAAACGCGACCGCAACAGTGACAGGGCCATATGAAAAAAATGGACCTTTAAGTAAATATTTTGATAAATCATTTGACAATTTATATGCTAATGAAAAAACCTTTGAACTTGCTGAAACAAAAATGCTAAAAGATAGTGTAGATATTTTGTTAGGGAAAGCAAATGAAAAAGGCGCTGACGTATTTTTATCAGGTGATTTATTAAATCAATTAGTACCATCTAACTTGACCGCACTTTCTTTAAAAATTCCATATTTTGGATTATATAATGCATGTGCTACAAGTATGGAAGGATTATTACTTGGTTCTACTTTAATTGATTCAGGTAAAGTTAAAAATGCGATATGTTCTGTTTCATCACATAATTGTAGTGCAGAAAAACAATTTAGATATCCTAATGAATATGGTGGTTCAAAACCTAAAGTTGCAACTTTTACAGCAACAGGTGCAGCATCAGCATATATATCAAAAACTCCATCACAAATACGTATTGAATCTGGGACAGTAGGAAAAGTAATGGACTTAGGTATAACTGATGTATATAATATGGGAGCCGTTATGGCACCTGCAGCTGCTGATACCTTATATCAACATTTGAAAGATATGAAAAGAGATATAAACTATTATGATTTAATTGTAACAGGAGATTTAGGAATTTTTGGGAAACAAATACTTAGAGATTACATGAAAGAAGCATACAACATGGACTTAATAAAATATAATGATTGCGGAATAATGTTATATAATTTAAATGAACAACCTGTTTATGCTGGAGGTAGTGGTCCTGTTTGTTGTCCTTTAGTATCATATAGTGTAATTTTAGATAGAATGAAAAAAGGAGAATTAGAAAAAGTTTTAATAATGTCTACAGGAGCTTTGCATTCTCCAACTTTAGTTAATCAAAAACTATCCATTCCTTCAATTTGTCATGCAATTAGTTTGGAGGTTGTAAAATGATATATCTAAAAGCCTTTTTAGTAGCAGGTATTATATGTATGATAGGGCAATTAATTTTGGATAATACTAAGCTTACTCCAGGACATATAACAACAATATTTGTTATCTTAGGAGCCTTTTTAGACATTTTTAATTTATATGATAAGCTAATTCTTTTTGCTGGTGGAGGAGCACTAGTCCCTATTACAAGTTTCGGACATCTTTTAATACATGGTGCATTAGAAAATGCCATAAATTATGGAATAACAGGATTACTCATTGGTATGTTTGACCTTACTGCTTCAGGAATAACTTCCTCAATTATAATTGCTTTCGCCCTAGCACTTATATTTAAACCTAAAAATTAGAATAAATATTATATTCTAATTTTTTTATTATTATGATATAATATATAAAGAATAAAAGGAGGCAAATCATGGAAGATAAAAAAGATAATATTAATAATACTAATGAAGATGTAGAAATATTAGATTTCAATGATAGTAATGCTTCTTTAGATAACAACCAAGATAATGTAGTTCAAAACGAAATTGTAGATGAAATAAGTCCGGACAAAAATAATAATGTTGAAGTACATCCTACTGATAATAATACTAAAGAAACTGTTATAAAAAAAGAAACTGTTAAAAAAATAGTAACTGAACAAAAAGTAGAAGATAACAAAGATAACAAAAATAACAATAATAACAGTAGTAATAATGATAAAGAGGTTAAAGAAAAGAATAGTATTGATAAAACTACTACTAATAATACACCTAATAATAATGTTGTAGTTAAGGAAGTAGTAGTAAAGAAAAAAAGTATAGCATCAATAATTGTAATGATAATTGTGTTTCTTTTATTGATATTGGCAATATTTGCACTTCCTTATGTAACAGAATTTTTAGATAAAGATAAAGCTATAAATAATCAAACTTCTAATAATACAGAGCAAACAAATCAAGAAAATAATACTATTGAAAATAATGGTGAATTCAAATCAGGTATAGATGTAGAAAAAGCTCTTACAGATGTTAAAGATATCAAAAGTTACAGTTTTGAAAACGTTACAGATGTTTATGTAAAAGATAAAAATAGTGAAACTTTATCAATTAAAAACGATAATATTTATTCTTTTAATGAAACAAAGTATAAAATAGAAATGAATAAATTAGTTGCTGATTTTTCATATGATACAGTAGATTACTATGAAAAGTTAGATAATACTTATAATTCTTATTTACAAGATATTACGACTAAAGAATATACAAAATCAGAAATTAATGTAGACGGTTTTAATACAATTTATAATTTATTTCCTAATACAATTGATTATTTAATTGAAGATAATGAAGTTGAAAATGAAAAACAGATTAATGTAAATGGGGAAAATCATATAAATATTACTCTAAATACGAGTATAGATATTTTAAAAAACTTATCTTTTGAAACTAATAGAATTCAAAATAAAATAGATATTTCAAAATTATCTATTGATGGAGTTAATGTAGATTTATATTTTGATCAAGATAAAAATTTATATAAGATCGAATTTAGTATAGAAGATAAAAATATTTATCAAGAAGATATTGATGGAGATATAGAATCAGCAGTTTCAAAATATACCTTTGAAGATTTTAATGAAATAAAAGATATATCCATTCCAAGTATTTAAAAAACTGAAAATTTGAATTTTCAGTTTTTTTATACTTCTTTAGAAATATTTATTATTTCATTCATATCATCATCATTAGCCATTACATTTTTATGTAATTCACCACATTTTTCACATTTATAAATTATTTTATATGTACTCTTATATTTTTCGATTCCTATTGGTTTTAGAAGACCTTTACACGAATTTTTTCTATCTCCAGGGTTTATATCGACATGTTTAGAATAAAGACAATAAGGACAATGATCTCTAGAAGTGTATCTTAAAGGATGTACTTCTTTTTTGCATTTTTCACATACAAATCCCTCATCTAATTTACTAAAAAGTTTCATAACATCACCGACCACATTGTAGCACATTTTCCGGATTTATGATATAATCATTTTGTTTTTATGATAAGGAAAGTGAAATTATGATAAACATTGGAGTAATTGATTCAGGTGTTGGTGGCTTAACAGTTTTATTTGATGTTATAAAAGAAATCCCTAATTGTAATTACTTCTATATTGGAGACAGTAAAAACTGTCCTTATGGAGAAAAAGATAAAACTGAGATTATGAATTTATCATATAACTTAGTAAATTATTTAGTTAAAGAAAAAAATATTGATATTCTTATAATTGCTTGTAATTCAATTTCAAGTACTTCTATAGAATTTCTTCAAAGTAAGTTTACTAATCTCAAAATCATCGGTACTACTAAACCAACTGTTGATTATATAAAAAATTATCTTAATAGTAAAAAAATAGGAATTATTGCTACTAAAGCGACCATTGATTCAAATGCATATCAAAACGGGTTAAAAGAATATGAAACATACGCAAAAGCATGTCCTAATTTTGTTAAAATAGTAGAGAGCGGAAAAATTACTGAAGAAAAAGAAAAAATTGTGTTTGAAGATTTAAAAGATATCTTAAATCATAATATTGACACTTTAATCTTAGGATGTACACACTATCCTTTATTGATACCAACAATAAGAAAAGTATATAAAAATACGATAGTTACAAGTAGTGAAGCAATTATCAAAAGTTTATCAAATTTAATAGATATTTCTAAAAAACATGGAGATTTAAAAATATATACAACAGGAAATGAAAAACAATTTGAAGATTTAATATTGAGTATGTTTAAAAGAAAAGAAAAGGTAGAACATATAGATATTTCATAGGGAAGTGAGATTATGAATTATGAAGTAAAAATTAATGAATTTGAAGGCCCTCTAGATTTATTACTTCATTTAATCAAAGAATCAAATATAGATATATATGATATTTCGATAGAAGATATTACAAAACAGTATTTAGATTACATCAACAGAATGGAAGAATTAAATTTAAGTATTGCGAGTGAATATCTAGTTATGGCAGCAGAACTTATCGAAATGAAATCTAAATTATTACTTCCTAAAAAAGAAAAACTTGACTCTGAAACTGAAGAAATTGACGATAGAGAAAATCTTATAAATAGACTTATAGAATATCAAAAATATAAAGAAATAACTCCTAAATTACAAGAATTTAAAAATAATAGAGACGATTATTTTACTAAAAGTCCATGTAATATCAATGAATATAAAAGTGAAGATGCTAATATAAATATCAATATTGACTTAAATATATTATTGGAATCATTTCAAAAATATTTACAAAGAAAAAAAGAAGAAAAACCATTAAATACGGTAATTACTAAAAAAGAAATTAGTGTACATGATAGGAGCATAAAAATTAAAAATATATTAAAACTTAAAAAGAGTGTATATTTTGAAGAATTATTTGAAGAAATAAATAAACCATATATTGTAGTAACATTTTTATCTTTGTTAAATTTAGTTAAAAATAAAGAAATATATCTAAAACAAGAAGATAATTTTGGTAATATAAAGATTAGCTTGTGGGGTGAAGACAATGAATTATGATGCAATAATAGAAGGTCTTTTATTTATAGCAGGAGATGACGGGTTAACTGTAGAACAAATTTCTAAAATTATAGAAATTGATATAGAAAATGTTAAAAATTATTTAGATAATTTATCCCAAAAATATAAAAATGCAGATAGAGGTATAACTCTTAATAAATTTGGAGAAGTATATAAACTTACTACTAAAAAAGAGTATAAAGAATACTTTTCAAAGTTAGTAGAAAGTGATGTAACAAATAATTTATCCCAATCATGTTTAGAAACATTAGCTATTATTGCATATAATCAACCTATAACACGTGTTGAAATCGATGAATTAAGAGGAGTTAATAGTAGTCATTTAGTAAGAAAATTAGTTGCGATGGGACTAATTAAAGATGTAGGAAAATCAGATTTACCTGGTAAACCACTTCTATATAAAACAACCGATGAATTTTTAGATTGTTTTGGATTAACAAGCATTGATGATTTACCTAAATTAAATGATGATGTAGAAATTGATGAAGAAGAGTTAGATTTATTTAAAACTAATAAAAAATCAGATGATGATCTTGAAATTATAGACTAAATACACATTTTTTGTGTATTTTTTTTATGAAAGTTTATACAAAATGTCAAATAACTATTTAAATACTTTTAAAAATGGTATAAAATAGTAAGTGGTGATGAGGAACATGGGCGTAGGATTATCTAAAAGATTTGTAGCATTTGTTATTGATATGCTTATTGTATCATGTATTGTAGGTATAATATCGTTTGTTATACCTCAAAGTGAAAATGTCAAAAAATTAAGTAAAGAACTTACAGAAACTTCACAAGATTATATTGACAAAAAAATTGATGAAGAAGAATATATTAATAATAGTGCACCTCTTACATATAGAATTGATAAAGAAAACTTTATATTTTCGGTTATAGATCTAGTTATTACAATTCTATATTTTGTTGTTTTTGCTTTTATAAAAGGCGGGCAAACCCTTGGAAAAATGATAATGGGTATTAAAGTGGTAAAACAAAAAGGTGAATTAACAATCAATGATATGATATTTAGAAGTTTTATAATAAATTCATTATTATATAGTTTAGTTGCCCTAGTATTATTATTTACAACAAAAGATGTATCATATTTATATGCAACAGTAACCATAAGTTACATTCAATTAATATTAGTTGCAGTCAGTGCATTTATGGTTTTAATAAGAAAGGATAACCTTGCACTTCAAGATATTATTACAAAAACAAAGGTTGTTGAGGTGAAATAATGAGAGAATTATCAGATCAAGAAATTGTAAGACGTGAGAAAGTAGATAAAATTAGAAAGATTACAAATCCATATCCTGAAAGATTTGAGATTACTCATGAACTTAAAGATGCAAGAAATTTAGAAGATGGAACTAAAAATGTTAGTGTCGCAGGGCGTATTGTTTTAATGCGTAAAATGGGTAAACTTAGCTTCTTAACAATTAGGGATATCGAAGGTTCTATTCAAATATCTATTAAACTGGATATGGTGGGCGAAGAAAATTATCAATTTTTCAAAGAAAATTTTGATATTGGTGATTTCATAGGAGTTACAGGTGAAATTTTTACAACTCATACTGGAGAAAAAACTGTAAGAGCTGATAGTTTCATATTTTTAGGGAAAGCATTAAAACCACTTCCAGATAAATTTCATGGGTTAGTAGATAGTGAACTATGTTACAGAAATCGTTATGTAGATTTAATTATGAACGAAGAAACTCGCGAAAGATTCAGATTAAAATATAATTTTATAAAGGAAATTAGAAGATATTTAGAAGATAGAAATTATATAGAAGTAGAGACTCCTGTTTTAATAAATAAGCCTTCAGGCGCACTTGCTAAGCCTTTTATGTCACATCATAATGCTTTAGATATCGATGTATATCTTAGAATCGCACCTGAAACATATTTAAAAAGAGCCGTTATAGGTGGATTCAATAAAGTGTTTGAGTTTGCAAGATGTTTTAGAAATGAAGGAATGGACTCTACACATTTACAAGATTTCACAATGCTAGAATGTTATTGTAGCTATTATAATTATAAAGATAATATGGTTTTAATTGAAGATATGCTTAAAACAGTTATTAAAAAAGTTTTTGGTAGTTTACAAATAACAATAGGTGATAAAACTATAGATTTTTCTAAAAAATGGGAAACTGTTTCATTTAAGGAATTAATTAAAAAATATATAAATATAGATATTAGTGAATACAACACTAAAGAAAAATTATTAGATGTCATAAAAGAAAGAGGCATCGAGCTAGAATCAGAAACGGATATTGGTTTATTAGGATATGGCAACCTAGTAGATTTATTATATAAAAAAGTCGCAAGACCAATGCTTATAGAACCTGTGTTCTTAGTTGAGCATCCAATTGAATTATCGCCACTTGCAAGAGCAAATGATGATAATCCTGGTCTTACTGACAGATTTCAGCTTGTAATTAATGGAGCTGAAATAGTAAATGCATATTCAGAACTAGTCGATCCTGTAGAACAAATGAAAAGGTTAGAAGAACAAGCTAAACTTAATGCAGGAGGAGATGAAGAGGCTATGGTTATGGATATGGATTATATAGAAGCTATGGAATATGGTATGCCACCAATATCAGGATGGGGAATGGGAATTGATAGAGTAATGCAGGTATTAACTGGTGTACCTAACATTAAAGATAATATATTATTTCCATTAATGAGACCATTGGAAAGTAAGGAAAATAAAAATTAGAGAGGGTGTTTTAAGATGAAAAAACATGATTTATTCAAAATTATTTCAATCGCAATCTTGGCATTTGTAGTATTATCTTGGATAATTCCAACTGCATCACTTTCAGGTTCTGAAATAGTTAAAGCAGAAGAAATGACAAGAATTGGTATTTGGAATATTTTTAACTTGTTCCAAGTATCACTAAGTAGTTTTTGTGTATACGGAATATATTTAATATGTGTAGGAGCTTTCTATATTGTATTAAGTAAAACTGGTGTATATCAAAACATGATAGAAAAAATAAGCAAAAAACTAAGTAAGAAAGCAAAAGGATTTATTGCTTGTACAATAGTTTTATTTGCAATACTTTCATCAGTTACAAATTTAGGTCTAATGTTATTCCTATTTATTCCATTCTTTGTATCAATTATCCTAAAAATGGGATACGACAAATTAACTGCTCTATTATCTACGATAGGTGCGATTTTTGTCGGTATGATTGGTTCAACATTTGGATATTATATTAACTATGTAATTAACCAAACATTAAGTTTAGAATTAATGGATAATTTAAATTATAAATTAATTTTATTCATTGTTTCTACAACACTATTAATTGTGTATGTACTAAATCATATTAAGAAAACTAAAAAGAATAAAAAAGCTAATGCTGAAGAAATTACTGATCCACTTTTAATTGAAGTGAAAGAAGACAAAAAAGATAAAAAATCTAGTATTCCTATGATTGTAATTTTAATATTAGTTGCAAGTCTAACATTATTATCTACAATAACTTGGGAAGCTACATTCACACTTGATATTTTCACAAAATTCCACGATATGGTTATGGGTGTTAAAGTTGGAAGTTTTGAAATATTAAAAAGCATTTTAGGTGCTGGAGTTAACGTTGGATACTATACTCAATATGGTGTTAAAGCTTTAGGTCAATGGGACTACACAGATTTATCAATCATGTTAGTATTTGCATCATTAATTATTTCTTTATTCTATAAAGTAAAATTTAATACTTTCTTAAGTTCATTTGCAGAAAGTTTAAAGAAATTTATTAAACCAGCATTCTTAATAATTTTAGCTTATACATTATTTGTATTAAATTATTACATTCCAATTTTCACAACAATTATTTCTTGGTTTGGAACTTCATTTAATATTGTTACAAGTTCTATAATTGCTATACTAAGTTCTGTAATAAATGTAGATATGATGTATGTAGCACAAAGTTCACTTGCAACATTAGTGTCTGTTGTAGGTAATTCAAATGCTCCAATATTAAGTATTTTATTCCAAGCAATCTATGGATTAGTGCAATTTATCGCACCAACTAGTGTATTATTAATTGTTGGATTATGTTATTTAAATGTTTCATTTAAAGATTGGTTCAAATCAATCTGGAAATTATTAATAGAATTATTAATTATCATTTTATTAGTATTAATTGTAATGATGTTAATATAAAATATTGTATATAGTTCAAAAAAATTCTTATCAAATCTGATAAGAATTTTTTTATAAATAAAAGATATTGATTTGCAATACCTTTTATTTTAATAATTTTGCATGTACTACTAATCTTTTAGTACCTTGTTCATAACATGTAGTTAATGTTAAAATTTTATCTTCTAAGTTCATATCTACACCAAAATCATATACACTTAATTCTTTAATTTTATATATAAAATTTGAATATTCATCATCATTCACAAAATAAGTACTTATATAATTAAATGTAGGTTCTGTTACATAAATTGAAAATATTTGCCATTTTGTACTTGCATTTGGAGTATCCAAGGTTATTATTTGGTTATCCTTATTAGTATACCAAGATTCTTTTAATACTTCGTTAAGTCCTGCAAACATAATTGTCTTTTTTAAACCACTATGTCCATATATTATTGTATTTCTATCTAATACATCTATATCATTTCTATAGTCCATAAATATCCAACCCGCAGTAGATGTATTTTTATAAAAGTCTTTATTTAAGTAATAATCATTGTTTTTTGCTTTTACTACAGGGTAATCAATAACTGTATTATTAACTGTCAACCATCCCACAGTATCAGAATTTATTTCTTGAAGTTTTGTAAAGTCCTTTACTAAAGGTTCAGAATTATTTGTATTTTCTTCGGGCTTTTCTAAAGGTTCAGTAATTATTTCATTTGGTAAATCTTCTTGAATACTTTCAATAACTTTATTTTCTTCGGTTATTACAACTTTGTTATCAGGTTTCAAATTTTTAATTTCATCATTAATTTTATCTGCTTTAAAAATATAATATCCCATATATGATAACTCTGCTAATACAATTATTACTATCATACCAATCGCAATTTTAAAATTGTAAAAATTGACTTGTTTTAAATAATTTTTTTCTTTATAAAAATCCGTATATTTTGAAGATATTTTAATACCTTTTTTTCTTTTAGTTACTTTATTAATTTTTTTGAGTTCAGTAATAATATTATTAATTTTTTCAATTCCTATTATCTCAGGATAAATATTTATATCTACATTTGTAAGATTATTTTCAATCAAAATATCTATTATCTTTTTTAAATCATCTAAAGTAAAATTAGCATAAATATCAATTTGCTTTAGATATTCATTTATTTCACAGAATTTAGCAAATCCCGTTATATCCTTATTAGTTATATCTTTATCAAAAAATACCTTTTCTCTATAATAAATATCATCATATAAATTTAATTTGTTATCAAAAACAAAATTACTTATATTTAATAACTCAGTTCTAAGATGTGTTTCAATTCCTTTTTCTTCAAGTCTATCTAACATATTTTCTGCTAAGTCATAACACTCTAAAGCTTTTATGTTCTCCATCTTTAATATTTGATTACAAATATCAAAATTTAAGATTTTATTTTCTTTTACAATAATCTTTTCAATAGATTTTATATTATCTATGATTCCAAGTGATAAAGCCAAAAGTTCAAAGTTATTTATCATAGATTCTTTTATATCTAATTCTTTTTGTTCGATAAATTTATTAATAGTAATTGCTGTTATAGCAACATTATTTTTTATATAACTTTCTTCATATAGAAGTACTTTTAGAATGTTTTCATTATGTAGATACTTTGATTTATATGAAAATACAATGCGTTCTTTTTCAATTATTATCGCTATATATTCCAAAGTATCACCACCTTTATTATTTATCTAATACTATAATACCACAATTCATATAATTTTATAAATCACTTTTTATCAATTTGACAATATAATGTATAAAATATACAATATTTATGTAAGAAAGGAATAAATTTATGAATTATAATAATATAGAATATATTTTGGAATTTTTAGATAAATGTGAATTTGAAGAAAGAAAACTTGTATTATGTAATTTACAAGAAAAAGTTAATTATGATAATAGAGATAATATTGTTGGAATAAAAAATTTAATAGGTGTTTTAATCGATGAAGATTTTGTTTTTGTACCATATTTTAAAGAATTATATTCTATAATTCCTAATGAAAATATTAAAGATATTGAAAATGGTATTTACGTTCAAATATTATGTGGGTTATTTCCTAATTCTAAAAAAACTTTTACGAGTGAAGATTTTAAAAATAATAAATATTCTAAATATTTAAATATTTTAAATACAAAAGAAGAAAATTTATGAAAAATTGTAAATATAAAAACTCTTAAAAAAGAAAGAAAATCAAAAAGTACAAATATAAAAACTAAATCAAAAATAATTAAGTTTCCTTTACAAAAAGGGAGTAAAAAAAGATAAAATAACTTGATTTATAATATAATATAATGTATTATATATATGTAATTCCAAATCTTAGTAAATAGATTTCTCCGTCTTTTACTCAGATTATGGAGAATTTAATAGAAAAGGAGGAAAAGTGAAATGGCTTTAAATAAGTTAGAAAAAGAACAAATTATTAAAGAATATGCACGTGATGAAAAAGATACTGGTTCAGTAGAAGTTCAAGTTGCAATTCTAACAAAAGAAATTCAAATTTTAACTGACCATTTAAAAGAACATATTCATGATTATCATTCAAAAAGAGGGTTACTTATGAAAGTTGGTAAACGTCGTAATTTACTTGATTACTTAAAAAGAACAGATGTTGTAAGATATCGTGAATTAATAAAAAAATTAGGTTTAAGAAAGTAGGCACTTATTTTAAGTGTCTTTTAATTTAATAGTTAATAAATAATGGAGGTATAACTATGTCAAAAAAAGTTTACGAATTTGATTTTAGAGGAAGAAAATTAATAGTAGAAAATGGTGAAATGGCTAAGCAAGCAAATGGCGCAGTTTTAGTTAGATATGGAGACACTGTTGTTTTAAGTACGTCAGTTGTTAGTAATAATGCTAATATACTTGCTGATTTTTTTCCTTTAATGGTTTTATATAATGAAAAATTATATTCAGTAGGTAAAATTCCAGGTGGATTTATTAAAAGAGAAGGTAGACCAACTGAGAATGCAACTTTAGCTGCACGTATGATCGACAGACCTATGCGTCCTTTATTTCCAGATGGTTTTAGAAATGAAGTACAAATTGTAAATACAGTTTTATCAGTTGATCAAGATAATTCTCCTGAAATGACCGCACTTTTTGGTTCTTCCCTTGCTACTTGTATAAGTGAAATTCCATTTGATGGACCAATTGCGGGTGTTAAAGTAGGTAGAGTTAATGGAGAATTTATAATAAATCCAACTCCAGCACAACTTGAAATAAGTGATATTGATTTAACAGTTGCAGGTACTAAAGAAGCTATCAATATGGTAGAAAGTAGTGCGAAACAAGTCAGTGAAGAAGTTATGTTAGAAGCTTTGATGTTTGGACACGAAGCGGTTAAAGAGCTTATTTCATTTCAAGAAGAAATCATTAATGATATTGGAAAAGAAAAAATGGAATATGAAGTTCTTGAAATCAGTGAAGAACTTAAAAATGAAGTTGAAAGTCTTTCAAAGGATAAACTAGATGAAGCTTTAAGAATAAAAGACAAATTAGAAAAATATGCTGCTATAGATGCAATTAAGGAAAGCATCGTAGAAAAGTATACTCTTGAAAACGAAGATAAATTAAAAGAATCTGAATTAAATGAGTTGATAACAAAAGTTAAATTAGTTTTAGAAAAAGTAGAATATGAAATATTTAGAAAAATTGTAGTTAAAGAACATACGAGAGCCGATGGAAGAGCAATGGATGAAATAAGACCTTTATCTACAGATATAGACATTCTTCCTAGAACTCATGGTTCCGCACTTTTTACAAGAGGACAAACTCAAAGTTTAAGTGTTACTACTTTAGGGGCTTTAGGAGAACATCAAATTTTAGATGGTCTATCTCCTGAAGATGAAAAGAGATTTATGTTACATTATAATTTTCCAGCATTTTCAGTAGGTGAAACTGGAAGATATGGCGCTCCTGGACGTCGTGAAATTGGACATGGTGCTTTAGGTGAAAAAGCATTATTACAAGTTATTCCTTCTGAAGAAGAGTTTCCTTATACAATACGTGTAGTATCTGAAATTTTAGAAAGTAATGGTTCTTCATCTCAAGCTAGTATATGTGCAGGATGTATGAGTCTTATGGCTGCAGGGGTTCCTATAAAAGCTCCTGTTGCAGGTATTGCTATGGGTCTTATTACCGATGGAGATGACTATACAATTCTTACAGATATTCAAGGTATGGAAGATCATTTAGGCGATATGGACTTTAAAGTTGCAGGTACTAAAGATGGTATTTGTGCTTTACAGATGGATATAAAAATAAAAGGTATTACTAAACAAATATTAAAAGAAGCTCTAGAGCAAGCTAAAAAAGCACGTATGCAAATTCTAGATGTTATTACTGCTCAAATTCCTGAACCTAGAAAAGAAGTTAGTAAGTATGCTCCTAAAACAATAAGCTTTATGATTAAACCTGAAAAAATAAAAGATGTTATAGGTCGCGGTGGAGATACTATTACTAACATAATTTTAGAAGCAAGTAATGTTAAATCTGTTAATGATGTAAATGCTGTTAAAGTTGATTTAGAAGATGATGGTAAGGTAATAATATATCATAATGATATGGAAGTTATTAATAAGACTAAAGAAATGATTGAAAATATTGTAAGAGAACCTGAAATTGGAAAAATGTATACGGTAAAAGTTTTGAACGTAGAATCTTTTGGAGCTTTCGTTGAATTATGGCCTGGATGTGAAGGATTAATTCACGTATCACAGCTTAGTGATGAAAGAGTAAAAGATCCACACGATGTTATAAAAACTGGTGATATTTTAGTCGCTCAAGCAATAGAATTTGATAAAAAGGGGAAAATTAATTTATCCTTGAGAAGTGATCCATTTAAAAAAAGCAAAAAAGAAGATAAAGAAAAAAGAAAGGATAACGATTAATTCCGTTATCCTTGAAATATTAGGCTAGTTATTATATAATAATTGGGTGTAATGAGGAGGAAATAAAAATGGCAAAAGAAAAAAAAGCTGATAATATTCATGAAATAATTAAAAAAGTTGAAGGAGAAGAATGGACAAAAGCTTTAGACAAAGCTTTTGAAAAAGCAAATAAAAAAGTTAAAATTGATGGATTTAGACCAGGAAAAGCTCCAAGAAAAATTTTCGAAAAGAAATATGGTAAAGAATCATTATATATGGATGCAGTAGATATTATTTTGCAAGATGAATACACAAAGGTTATTGAAGAAAGTAAATTAGAACCCGTTGTTCAACCTAAAGTAGATATTAAAAGTATCGATGAAAACGGTGTAGAATTAATATTTATAATTACTACAAAACCAGAAGTTAAGTTAGGTAAATATAAAGATTTAGGAATTAAAAAGGAAACTGCAAAGGTAACTAAAAAAGAAGTAGAAGAAAAACTTGAAAATCTTAGACAACAATTTGCTGAAATTGTAGTTAAAGAAGGAAAAGTTGAAAACGGAGATACTGTTGTTATTGATTTTGATGGATTTTTAGATGGTAAACCATTCGATGGTGGCAAGAGTGCTAACTATCCTTTAGAAATTGGTAGTGGTACTTTTATTCCTGGTTTTGAAGAACAATTAATAGGTATGGGTGCTGAAGAAGAAAAAGATATTAAGGTAACATTCCCTAAAGATTATCCATCTGAAGAATTAAAAGGAAAAGAAGTAACATTTAAAGTAAAAGTACACGAAATAAAAACTAAAACTTTACCTGAACTTGATGAAGAATTTTTCTTAGATTTAGGTATGGAAGATGTTAAAAATAAGGAAGATTTATTAAAAAATCTTGAAAAAGAAATAAAAGCTGAAAAAGAATATCAAATTGAAGACAAGTATGTAGATGAAGTATTAGAAGCCGTTGCTAAAGATACTGAAGTTGATATTCCCGTTGAATTTGTAGATGCTGAAGTCGAAAGAATGTTTAATCAATTTGAACAAAATATTTCTATGCAAGGTTTAACTGTTGAACAATATTGTAAATTTTTAAAGACTGATATTGAAACAATCAAAAATCAAATGAGAGATGAAGCAGAAAAAAGAGTTAAATATAGATTAGTTTTAGATAAAGTAGCTGAAGTTGAAAAAATTGAAATATCAGATGAAGATGCTTCAAAAGAAGCAGAAGATATGGCAATAAAATATCAAATGACAAAAGAAGAGCTTCTTAAAGCATTTGGTGGTCTTGATATTATCAAGTATGATTTACAAATGAAAAAAGCAATTGAAATAATTACAAAATAGACAACTAAATAGGTTGTCTTTTTAAGTACAAAAATTATACGAATTTT
>CALVYE010000018.1 GCA_944372025.1 uncultured Bacilli bacterium
AGAACTAAAAATATAGAAATTTATTAAAAAATAAAAGAAAAAATGGGTAGTTAGAATATAAACTATTCACACTACCTAATTATTAAAGGGGATTTTTATATGAAAATAAAAGTAAATTATGATTTAATTGATAAAATTAAACAATCACAAAAAGGTATAACTTTATCTAAAACAGCTAGCAAAAATTTTAAATATGGAATTTATATGTTTTCTATATACACAATATTAGATTTAATGCTATCAGAAAATAAAGATAACAATGTTCTTCTAGCCGCAAGTATAGGAGCTTCTGCTTTCTATTTATTAAAAACCTTGGTAGATGAAATGATGAATAAATGTTTAAAAGAAAAACAAAAGCAAGATGCCCTAATTGATTTAATATTTTTAACTAGAAAACTAAAAAAAATTAATATAGATACAAGTCCAGAATTACTAATAGATTCAAAAATTCAAAGTGTCGAATATAAAATTAACTTGAATGAAGAAAAAATTCCTAATCTTTTACAAAACAAATACATTTTAATACCTACATATAATGATGGAGAAATTAAAGAAAAATACGTCCTTCAAGAACATGTTATAGGTAGCAAAGAGTATACTTTATCAAGTGGATATCCACAAAAAGTTTTAAAACTTGCCCATAATTTAAACTAAAAAAATCCTACATATTGTAAAATTTTTTTAGTTTTTTTACATTTTCTTCTAATAATTTATTTCCCTCATCAATACTTAAATTATCTACATCAAGCGGATTCCCATAAACAAGAGTTATATTACTTTTAAATGCTTTATAATTTCCTATAATTGCAAAAGGAATTAGAGATGCATTGGTTTTCTTTGCAAGTCTTACTGGTCCTTCTTTAAAAGGGAGTAAATCTTCAATGGTTTTATTTCTTTTACCTTCAGGGAAAATACCAATTACTTGTCCTTTTTTTAATTTTTTCAAAGATTCCCCAATTGCTCTAACATCTGTAGCTTTATCTCTATCAAAAGGAATAGTTCCTATTTTTAATAAAAAATATTTTAAAAGTTTATATTTATACAGCTCTTTTTTTGCTAGAAAATGAACATTCCTTTTTTGAGATACACATACCAATAAAGGGTCTATATTATTAATATGATTTTCAGCTAAAACTACAGGATTATTTTCGGGTATATTTTCTAACCCGATAATTTTTGGGTTATATAAAGGTTTTATATAAAACCATTTTACTAAAAATTTTCCTAATTCATATAAATATGATTCATCATTATTCATAATTTATCCTCCACCTTAATAACATTATACACTTTTTATGATGTCTAAAAATGTATTAATAAATATTACTGTAACATTTTTAATTACAAATAGAATATAATTAATTGATAATTAGATGAGGGATTACAATGAATATAAAAAAACATTTATTTTTATTAACTTTTATATTAATATTTTTAGTATTTTTAAAAGTAGATGCCAAAATTAACGAACTACCTCTTATGGGAAAAACAATCTATGTAGACCCTGGTCATGGAGGAAGAGATCCTGGCGCGCTTTATAAAGATTTACATGAATCAGACATAAATCTTGAAATATCAAATATATTAACCGAAAAATTAGAAAAAAAAGGCGCAATTGTATATCAAATACGAAAGGGAGATTATGATTTAGCTAATCCAAAAGCAAGTGAAAGAAAACGTAGCGATTTACAAAATCGTGTTAAATTAATAGACAACTCTAATATAGATATGTATTTATCTGTACACTTAAACACATATGCTTCAAGCACATGGAAAGGTGCTCAAGTTTTTTATGATGATGTAAATCCTGAAAATAAAAAATTAGCCGATATAATTCAAAAATCATTTAAAGAAAATTTAAAAAGTAACAGAAAGCCTAAAGAAATAAGTACGTTATATATGTATAGAAACATTAGAAAACCTGGAGTTCTTTTAGAAGTTGGATTTTTGACTAATCCCAATGAGCGTTATTTACTCCAACAAAAAAATTATCAGTCAATAATATGTGATGCAATTATAGAAGGTGTAATAAATTATTATAATAATTAAATATCTATTTCAATTTTCTTGTCAATCAAATCATTTATAGTTTCAGTCTTATCTGTATTTTTAATTACGGGTTCAAAATCTGATATCCAATTTTTATCTATAGGAATATTATTATCCAAAACGACATAACTTATCACAATACCCGCAAGTACAATAAAAACTTTTGTTCCATTAAAAATTATTTTGTTATCCTTAATATACATGTTTATAACATCCTTTATATTCTTATTTATTTTCGCTCCTCTATTAAAATCACTACTAAATTCATAGTAATCATCAATATATAAATATAAATTTTCTATCCCCTTATTTTTTATAATCAAGTATCTACTAAACATAAAATCACCTATACTTAGTATTTTATAAACCCAAATATAAATACTATTATAAGTGATTTTTAATATTCAAAAAATTGACAAATTTCTTTGTTATCACAATCTTTTCCAGTTTCATAAGAAATATTAGGAAACAACTCTTCTAACTTTGAAACCCCTTTATTTTTATATAAATAGTCGTTGACATTTTCAATTATATAAGTAGCTTTATCTAAAGCTATTCTATATAATTCAATAAAAGAATAATTATATATTTCGTTTTGATTGCACGGATGATTCCACTCGTTTCTTTCCAAATTTAAATAATGTATTTTTTGTTTTTGGTGAACATGATATGAAAGCATTTCTTTTTTTAACTGTTTCTTTGGAAGAAAAATATCTAAAAACTTGTATCCAACTTTTTTAATACCATACTTATCATATCTAAAATGTTTAAAAATGCCTTCCATTTGTTTAATAGATTTTAAATATATATTGGAAAAGTCATCTATATCATATACATTTTTAAAAACTACATTTAAAAGTTCCTTAATCTTACTATCATACTTATTAACTTCAAATATGAATTTATACATTTTAAAATCTTTAGGAAATATTTTTAAACGCTGATATATAAGATATGCATCAATATATACTTCCATATCATTGTGTAACCCATTATATTTGTATGTAGATAAATCATCTGAATTAAAAATACCTGTTTTATATATTATGAAAGGATGCATGACAGAGTCTAGTACGTAATGAGAAATAAAACCATATAATAAACTAATTACTTCAGGATTATTTTCTAGTTTTTTATCTTTTATATACTTGATAAGAGATATAAAAAATTTTTGAGTATTTTTAGTATGAATTAGTTTAGGATAATTATCTCTTATTCTTTTTCCTCTTTTGAAATTTGCAAGATTATAAAAATATAAAGGATCAGGTCCTTCAGAGAAGATTTTTAAATACTTTTTGCTGTTAAGAAGTTTTTCTTGAATATTTTTATCCAATTTGTCATATATATCTAGTGCAAAAAAAGCATGTGTTACCGAACTTGGCATCTTATCTCCTCCTATCTTTGTACTATCATAATTGATTATAACATAAATTATGTGAAATCATGAAAAAAATATAATAAAATCCAAAATTATGGTATAATCAATACTAGGTGAGAATATGGCAAAGAAAGAATTTAAAACATTATCAGAGCAAATCGAAATTATGAAAGCTAAAGGACTTACTTTTCATGATGAAGAAAAAGCAAAAAATATTCTTCTAAGAGAAAATTATTTCTTTGTAAATGGCTATAGACACTTATTCATGAAATCTAAATCTGACAAAAAATTTATAGAAGGTTCAACATTTGAAGAATTATATTCACTTTTTACTTTTGATAGAAGATTTAGAAACATTATTTTTAAATATGTATTAATCATTGAAAACAATATTAAATCAATTATAAGCTATCAGTTATCAAAAAAATATGGTTATCGTGAAAAAGATTATTTAAAAGCTTCAAATTTTTCATTAGATAGAAAAAAATCAAGACAAGTAAACGATCTTATTCACAAAATGAAAAGGCAAATAAGAGTAAATGGCCCTCAACATACCGCAACCCAACACTACTCAACAAATTATGGATATGTTCCCTTATGGATTTTAGTTAAAGTATTATCTTTTGGATTAATTTCGGAATTATATACAATTTTAAAACCCGAAGATCAATTATCAATTGCTGAATATTATGACTTTGATATTGAAACTTTAACTAATTATTTATCTATTCTTGCTAACTACAGAAATCTTTGTGCTCATGAGGATATACTATTTGAGCATAAAACACAGAAAATAATTGATGACACAAAATATCATGAATATTTAGAAATACCAAAAATGGATAACGAATATATATATGGAAAAAATGATTTATTCGCACTAATAATAATTTTAAAGCAGATGCTTTCGGATGATGAATTTAGACTACTTATATATGAAGTAGGATATGAACTTGATATACTTGACGGAAAAATCGATTCTATTCCTCAAGTAAAAATTCTAGATAGAATGGGATTCCCTAGCAATTTTAAAAAAATATTAGATATAGAAGGTGATGTTAAAATATGAGAAAAAAAATAATTATTGCAGTTAGTATCGTTTTATCTTTCTTCGTTGGTGCATCAGGAATGTACTTACTTATAAGATATTTACCTATAGATACTGCTACAGTTATAAAAGATACGAGAAATTTCAATATTAAAGAATCTGATAGTATTAGTGCATCGATTGCTAAAATATATGATGCAGTTGTTGTTGTTGAAACTAGTAATGGTAACCAAATTGTAGGAAGTGGTACAGGATTTGTTTATAAAACTGATGATAAATATGCTTATATTCTAACTAACAATCATGTAGTAAGTGGAGGAAATAACGTAATTGTCACTTTCCAAAGCGATAAAACTTCCGAAGCTACCGTATTAGGAAGTGATTCTTATGCTGATTTAGCTGTTCTTAGAATTTCAAAAGAAAATGTTACAAATGTTGCAATAATAGGAAAAAGTAGTGAAGCTGAAATAGGAGATACTGTATTCACAATAGGAGCTCCTTTAGGAAGCGAATATAGCGGAACCGTAACCAAAGGTATTATTTCTGGAAAAGATAGAATGGTATCTGTAAATGTGGATAGTAAAAGTGGCACTAGTGATTATATAATGAATGTAATCCAAACTGATGCTGCAATCAACCCAGGAAATAGTGGGGGACCACTTGTAAATATCAATGGTGAAGTAATAGGAATTAATTCCTTAAAATTAGTAGAAGAAGAAGTAGAAGGAATTGGCTTTGCAATTCCTATAGATGATGCGATGACATATGTAGAATACTTAGAAAAAGGGGAAGTAATTAAAAGACCTATGCTAGGTGTTAGCCTAATCGATAAATCAGAAACTTTTGGACTATATAGCTATGGAATTATCATAGATAGAAATAGCCCAGATGGTGTTGTTGTAGCAAGCGTAGAAGAAAATTCACCAGCTGCTAAAGCAGGACTACAAAAAGGTGATATAATTACTAAAATGGATGATAACGAAGTTACAAGTAGAGCACAATTAAGATATAATTTATATAAATATAGTATTGGAGATAAAGTAAAAGTTACATATTATAGAAACGGGGAAGAAAAAACTGTAGAAGTTACTTTAGATCAAGAGTTACAATAAAATGTAAAATATCAAAAAAAGGAAGATATTGTCATTCAAAAATAGTAGGTTTAATGATATAATAATCTGTGTATTAAGGAAGTGGATGTATGGATTTAATTCGTGTTATTAATGTTGAAAAGCAGTACAAAAACGGTGTAACTGCATTATACAATCTTAACTTGAACATTAAAAAAGGAGAATTTGTCTTTGTTATAGGTGCCTCGGGAAGTGGAAAGTCCACTTTGATTAAAATGATGTATAGAGAAGAAAAACCTACTAAAGGACAAATAATTATCGGTGGTATAAATGTTGCAAAACTAAGAAATGGTAAAGTATATAAATTAAGAAGAAAATTGGGAGTAGTTTTTCAAGATTATAAACTACTTCCTAAACTTAATGTATATGAAAATGTTGCCTTTGCCTTAGAATGTATAGGAATGCATAAATCTGAAATTAGAGCTCGTGTCATTAAAGTTTTAAAACTAGTTGGTTTAAAAGAAAAAGTAAAATCATATCCAGATCAATTATCTGGTGGAGAACAACAAAGAGTAGCAATTGCACGTGCAATTGTAAATGATCCAAAACTTTTAATATGTGATGAACCAACAGGAAACTTAGACCCTGTTACAAGCATGGAAATAATGAGTGTTTTAGAGGCTGTAAATAAAAAATTAGGAACTACAATAATCATGGCAACACATGATAAAGATATAGTAAATCGCATGAAAAAAAGAGTAATAATTCTTGACAGAGGTCAACTAAAGAAAGATAGTATGGAAGGAGCATTCAGTTATGAAAGTGTTTAGAATGATTCCTATATATATCAGAGATGCATTTAAAAGTGTATTTAGAAATTTTAGTTTAAGTATTGCTTCAATTTCATGTATAGTAGTTACCCTAATCTTAGTTTCAGTAGCAATTATTTTATCCGCAAATGTAAATAGTTTTGCTAATAAAGTTAAAGGCGATGTAACTGTTGTTACATTTCTAAATACCGATGTAACCGAAGAACAATTAAATGAAACTAAAGCAAAAGTTGAAAAAATGGACAATGTAGAGTCTGTAAAAATATACACTAAACAAGAAAAAAAAGAAGAACTTGCAAAAGAAAACGAAGTTTACGAAAATGTAGTTTCTACTTGGGCAGATGATGAAAACCCTTTATCTGATGAATTATTAGTTAAAGTTATAGACTTAGAAAAAATCAAAAAAACAGCAGACGAAATCGAAAAAATGGACACAGTATCAAGTGTAAAATACGGTGAAGGTATGGTAGAACAACTTGTTCACGTATTTAAAGTAGTACAACGTGTAACAATAGGTATAGTAATAGGTTTAGTAATTGTAACCGCATTTTTAATAACTAATACAATTAAGCTTACTATTTTCTCAAGAAAAAGAGAAATTGAAATTATGCGTTTAGTTGGAGCTTCAAATATTACCGTAAAATTTCCTTTTATAATTGAAGGGTTAGTGCTAGGTATTCTAGGTTCAATTCTTCCAATTATTGCAACAATATGGGGATATGGTGCATTATATGAATACTTTGGCGGACAATTGTTTTCACCAATTGCAAAACTAGTTAGCCCAACACCTTATGTTTATACAGTTTCATTAATATTATTAGTAATTGGTTCTTTAGTAGGTATGATAGGAAGTTCAAGAGCTGTAAGGAAGTATCTAAAAATATGATAAAGAAAATATCAAATATAACCTTAGGAATATTTTTAATTCTAAGCGTATTAATTGTACCTACTATAAAGCCTAAAGCAAAAACTTTGAATGATTTTCAAAAAGAATTAGACCAAAAACAAGCTGAGTATAATGCTAATAAAGAAAAACAAGATAATTTAAATTATAATAAAAATATATCACAAGCAGAAATAAAAAATTCACAAGCCGCTATTGATAAGGCAGAAAAAGATTTAGTTGCAACAGGAGAAAAAATTCAAGAATTAGATAGAGATATAGCAGAGAAAAATAAACAGTTAAAAGAAATTATGAGAGCTGTCCAACAAACTGATGGGAACATGAATTATCTAGAATATGCTTTTGGTGCTGCTGATATGACAGACTTTATACACAGAGTGTCAATGGCAGAAGAATTAACGGCATATAACAAAAAACTAATAACTGAAATGAATGATATGGTAGAAGAATCTAAAGCATTACAAGTAGAATTAAAAAACAAACAAATAGAACTCAATAAAAAAATTGAAGAATTAAATAAAAAAATTGCTTCTTATAATGTTCAAATAAATGATATTGCAGATATGCAAGTTGATGTATCTAATGAGATAGCATCTTTAAAGAAAACAATTACATACTATAAAAATCAAGGATGCTCACCAAATCAAGATATAAATACTTGTTTAGGAAATAGTCTTCCATATGATACTGCATTTTGGAGACCTGTAACACATGGATATGTATCTAGTGAATATGGTTTAAGATGGCATCCAACACAAGGAACATACAAATTTCACTATGGAACAGATATTGGTGTTGGACATCAAGTTACTAACGTTTATGCGTCAGCAGCTGGTAAAGTTGCAGTTATAGAAAATACAAATTCTAATAGTTGTGGTGGAAACTATGTAATAATTCACCATAATATAAAGGGAACTGATTACAGTAGTGCTTATTTCCATATGGAAAAGGTATATGTTAGTATAGGACAACAAGTAACAAAAGATACTGTTTTAGGACTTGCGGGTGGTAATCGTTATAGTGCTCCTGGATATACACCATGGGATAAATGTTCAACAGGACAACACGTTCATTTAACTTTAGCTAATGGACTACAATTAACTGTAAATTCATTGTATGCTAATTCATTTAATAGTAGAACAATGGTAAATTTCCCACCTGTAGGATCTGGTAGATACTTTAATGACAGAACTACAAAATATTAAAAGTCAATCTATGATTGGCTTTTTTAAATACCTAAACAAGCTTTTATTAAATAATTATCTTTTTATTAAATAGAAAATATGGTAAAATAAAAATCACAAAATAATCTTTTAATTATTACAGAGAAAGGGGAAAATTTAAAAATGTTTAAGCTAGTATCTAAATTTCAACCAAGTGGCGATCAGCCACAAGCAATAGAAAAATTAGCAGAAGGTATTCAAAATGGTGCAAAACATCAAGTATTATTGGGTGCGACAGGAACAGGTAAAACTTTTACAATGGCTAATGTTATACAAAAAGTGAACAAACCAACCCTAATTTTAGCACATAATAAAACACTTGCAGGTCAATTATATTCAGAATTTAAAGAACTATTTCCTAACAATCGTGTAGAATATTTTGTCTCTTATTATGATTATTATCAACCTGAAGCTTATGTACCATCTACAGATACATATATCGAAAAAGATTCTTCTATAAATGATGAAATTGATGAACTTAGACATGCCGCTACATCATCATTATTAACACGCGATGATGTAATTGTCATCGCATCTGTATCATGTATATACGGTATTGGTGAAGTTGAAGAATATAAAAACAAAATGTTAGTTGTATCTATAGGTGATGTTATAGATAAAAATGCACTTTTAGGAAAATTAGTAGACATGCTCTTTGAAAGAAGCGAATTTGATTTAAAAAGAGGTACTTTTAGAGCAAAAGGTGATGTTATAGAAATTATACCAACTTACGAAAAATCTAAAGGAATTAGAATAGAGTTATTTGGAGATGAAGTAGAACGAATAAGTGAATTTGATCCAATTACAGGAAAAATTATCACCAATAAAAAAACCGTAAGTATATACCCTGCCAGCCACTTTGTTACTAGTGAAGAAAAATTAAAAGTAGCAATAGAAAGAATAAAAGATGAATTACAAGATAGACTTGAATATTTGAGAAGTAATGGTAAACTTTTAGAAGCTGAAAGATTAGAGCAAAGAACTAATTATGATATTGAAATGCTTTCTGAAACAGGATTTTGTCATGGTGTAGAAAATTATTCTAGACATCTAGCACTTAGAGCGGAAGGAGAAACACCATCGACTTTAATTGACTTTTTCCCTAAAGATTTTTTACTTATTGTTGATGAATCACATGTAACTTTACCCCAAGTTAGAGGTATGTATAATGGTGATAGAGCACGTAAACAAGTATTAGTTGATTATGGATTTAGACTACCTAGTGCCTTAGATAATAGACCCTTAAAATTTGATGAATTTGAGAATAAAATAAATCAAGCTATCTATGTATCTGCAACTCCTGGTGATTACGAGTTAAATAAAACAAATGGAAAATTTGTAGAACAAATTATTAGACCTACAGGACTTTTAGATCCGACAATTGATGTTCGCAAAAAAGAAGGACAAATAGATGACTTAATTAGTGAAATTCAAGATAGAATTGATAAAAATGAAAGAACCTTAGTTACAACTTTAACCATTCGTATGGCAGAAGAATTGACTAATTATCTTAAAGATGTTGGTATTAAAGTAGCGTACTTACATAACGAAGTAAAAACTTTAGAAAGATTACAAATAATTCAAGAATTAAGAATGGGTAAATATGATGTAGTTGTCGGTATAAATCTTTTAAGAGAAGGTATAGATATTCCTGAAGTAAGTTTAATTGCTATTATGGATGCAGACAAACAAGGCTTCTTAAGAAGTGATAAAAGTCTTATTCAGATAATAGGAAGATGTGCGAGAAATTCTAATGGTCATGTTATTATGTATGCAGATGAAATAAGTAGCGCAATGGATACTGCTATTAAAGAAACCGCACGTAGAAGAAGCATACAAGAAGCATATAATAAAGAGCATGGTATCACACCAAAAACAATTATTAAAGAAATTAGAGAAGTTATTTCTACTATAGATGAAGCAAAAGAAGAAAAAACTAAAAAAATGAGTAAACAAGACAAACAAAAATTAATTAATAATATCGAAACAGAAATGAAAGAAGCAGCTAAGAACTTAGATTTTGAAAGAGCGATGGAATTAAGAGATGCATTATTTGAATTAAAAGGTGAAAATAACCTTTAATGTTAAAACATGACAAATAAAGACAAATATTTTACGTTATATAATTATAATAAATGCGATTTTACAACATAATACAGAATTATACATTAAATTAACAAAAATGAATATGTAAATTAAAACTCATAAATTTATGAGCTTTAATTTTAATTAATATTGTTGTTATATTTAAAATCAACTAAAATTTTTAAGTATTTTGTAATATTGATAAAATAAATCTAATATGATATATTGTAGATAGATTTATTTAGTTTTCTTTATTTTCCTTTTTTAATCAGGAGTAATAAAATATATCTATTAAATCAAATATTTAAAAAAGGAGGTAAAGAGATGGAATTCCAAGATAAAAAAATAATCTGTAAAGATTGTGGCAATGAGTTTATTTTTACTGCTGGTGAACAAGAATGGTATGCACAAAAAGGTTTTAGTGAACCTGCAAGATGTTCTGAATGTAGAAAAATTCGCAAAGCGGAAAAACAAGATAATAATCAAGATAATATTAGATATTAAAAAATACGGAAAAATCCGTATTTTATTTTTTATCATAGCCTTTTCTCTTATATTCATCGTATAATTCTTTAAAACGAGTAAAATGAATAATTTCTCTCTGTCTTAAAAATTGTAATGGTTTTATTACTTCAGGATCAGTTGCTAAATTAATAAGATTTTCATAAGTTGCTCTTGCTTTTTCTTCGGCAGCCATATTTTCACTTAAATTAGCAACAGGATCTCCAACAGCCGCAAAATATTGAACGGTAAACGGTACACCATTTGGATCAGTTGGATATAAATCCATACCATTTACTGCAAAATGCTTATCAAATCCTGCAGCTTTCATTTCTTCAATTGTCGCACCATCTGTTAATTGATATAACATAGTGCATATCATTTCAACATGAGCAAGTTCTTTTGTTCATACACGTTATAAGTCAACTTTAGTATTTATTTTTAAATGAAATTCATCCTCGTGCCCTCTTCCTTTGTTGTATTTAGTGTATATTATACTACTAATTATATTTTTTAACAAATCGTTCTTTTCTTGTGCAGATAGTTTGTTACTATACTCCTTTAAACAATTTTCAATACTTGGAATTATATTTTTCATTTTTTGTATATTATTCTTTTTACTATTTGAATTATATCTTGTTTTTTCTTCTTCTAATTCTTTAATCTTTTCTTTTATAACTTTGCTTCTATTTAAAAACGTATCATTATCGTATATTTCTTGTTCTAATAAGTCAAATGCTTTATTTAATTGCTTATTTAATTTTTCAATTTCATTATCCAATATTTTTAAATTATCTAGTTCGTAACTATTGTTTGTGTCAATTGATGAATCATTTTCAATTATATCTTTGTATTCTTTTAGAATTAACTTTAATGAGTTTATTATTCTATCTTCTACTAAATATAAATGAGAACCAACATTTTTACAATGTGGTAGAGGACATATTAATCCATCAATATGTCCTGAACGATAATTTCTCCTAATCATAGTTCTTCCACAAAAACTACATTTTACTAATCCTGCGAGTGGATTTTCTAATTTTAAAGATTTAGGAGTACATTTACCAATTTTAATTTTTGAATTTTTGTTTGCTATATCATATTCTTCTTTTGATATTATTGGATCATGTAACCCACGAGTTAAAATATAATCTTCATGAATTGGTCTGCTTTTATAAATAGTTCCATTAATCATTTGTTTTTCGGTTTTTCTATGACCCCATTTTATCATTCCGTAATAAACAGGATTTTGTATTATACTTCTTATAGTCGCACTAACCCAAACATCAGTTTTTCTGGGTTTAATACCTAATTTATTTATGTGATTTGCAATGTTATTAGCACCTACTCCATTACAAGCTAATTTAAATATGATTTTAACGATTTTTTCTTCATCAGGATTAATTATAAGCTTAAACCCTTTTTGCCCCTCTAATTTCTCTTTATCATAGCCATATGGTGTAATTGAACCTATATACTTTCCCTCATTTACGGAAGATATTCTTCCTCTTGTTAATATTTTCTTTGTATATTCTAAATATTTTCGTGCTTGATGCAATCCATCTTCGAAAAAAGAACGGTCAAAATCATTATATAAATCAAAAACTTTTTGGGGAGTAATTATTTTTGTATTGGTATATTGAAATGTCTGCAATATAATGCCTTGATCTAGTGTGTTACCACGTGCAAGTCTTTCAACTTCTAGACATAGTACACCTACAATACTGTTACCTTCAATGAGTTTTAATACTGTTTGCATAACAGGTCTATCTGCAATTGTATCACCAGAAGCAACCTCTCTATATATTTGCCTTTCTGGAATTTTTTTACCTAAATTATTTATAGCCCATTTTTGAAGTATTTCTTCGTGTCTTTGAAGTGTTTTTTCTATTGATTCGTTATTGCCGTATTCTAAATCTTTACGAGATTTTCTTAAATAAATAATTATGTTATTTATATTAAAAGTTTTTATATCAGTTTGATACATTATTTTTTCCCCTTAATGGTGTTGTTAAAGTCTTTTGTTCTGACCATTCTAATTTGTTTAACCTTGAATCAATAACAGATGTGCTTAACCCTGTAATTTGGGCCCATTCTGATAAAGTATGTTTTTGATTATTGTATGTAATATATCTATTATTTCTTTTATGATTTTGTTGATATTTCTGATCTGACCATATGCAATTGCTTGGACAATAATTTTTATCATTATCTATTCTATCAATCGTTAAATTATCATTATATCCATTTTGATATGCCCAATCTTTAAATAGCATAAAATCATTTTCCCATTCTGTGCACATTTTGATTCCTCTTAGACCATAATTTTTGTAGTTTATTGCATTTTTATTGTTACATCTTCTTTTTATACCTTGCCATATATTATATAATCTAGTTTTTGTTTCTCTATGAGAACTATTACATATAGATGCTCTATATTTTTGATAACAACCACAGCTTTTTGTATGTCCATTTATCAATTTTGTTGAAGTCGTAATAACTTTTTTTTCACTACCACATTCGCATTTACAAATCCAATAAATGTTTTTATCATTTTTTGCTCTGTTATTTTTTGTATATTCACATATTACTGTTAACCTTCCAAATTTTTGACCTTTAAGTTCTCTTCTTTTGCCCATAATTATTGTAGCTCCCTTTCTTTATTTTATTGATAAATTCTTGGTTCTATGCTATAATTATGAGCGTAGAAAAAGAATTTATCGTGGTAGATAATTTTTTCTATGTTTTCTCTTAACTGTTCCAGCAGTTAGGAGTTTTTGTTTATAAAAAAATATTTTTATTTTATTTTTATATTTTAACACTATTATCATGTAATACCTCCTTATGGTACTATATTACATGATTTTTTAATATTTTTTGGTAAATTCTCATGAATAATGTCTTTTTGCCTAAAATGTCGTTTTTGATGTCTGAAACTTTGTTTTTACTGCTCCAAATCTATATATATTTTGTTCCTTTTCCAAGCTTTAACTAATGTTATGCAAGTAGTTAAAAAAGAGAATACTGTTATAAATTCTAAAATAATTCCAAAAATATTTAAGTATTTAGGATAGTGAACAATACTTAATATTGCATTGACAGTATAAAAATAGATTCCTATTAATGAAATTATAATTATTAAAAACACTCTACTTTTTATACTATTATTAGCAAATAAATTAGATGTGGCATAAACACTAATACAAGGTATTATTGGTATACTTACATAATAATAGAATAATAATAACAATATTAACCCAATAATAAATGCTAAAAAATTTTTGATGATTTCCATAATATTTTACCTCCTAATACATCTATATAAAAACTTCTGTACTAGCAAGTTTCAATCAAAATTAATTTTTCTTTTCAATATTTTCTAATTCCTTTTTTATGTTTAATACTTGTTCGGTTTCTTCAAGTATCATTTTTTGTTTTTCTTCCATAGCTTGTTTAAGCATATCTGCTTTTACTTCATCAGGTAAGTTGTTCATATCAGAATGCATGATTGCATTTATTTCACTATCCTTGTCTTTATATAATTCTTCTGTTCGATATGATATAGGTGGAAAAAAATCATTTACAGAGACGCCAAATAAATCTGCTAAAGAAAATAATATGTTGTTATCAGTTTTTCTTTCTCCGCTTTCATACCTTGCTATACTCTGTTGTGTTGTTCCGATAAATTCTGCCACTTCTTGTTGTGTTATGTTTTTAAGCTCTCTATAATATTTAATTTTTCTGGCAACATACTTTGTTATATCAGTATTATTGGCCACTATATTTCCTCCTTTCGCTTAAATTATAACATTTATAACACCAAAAAGGAATATTTTTTTGGAAAAATACAAAAAAATATTGACAATACACCTATTCGGTGTTATTATTGTTTTGATAATTAATAGAGAGGAGATGATAATAATATGCAAGAAAAATTAATTTTGATAAGGAAAAATAGAAATATATCTCAACAAGAATTGGCAGATTTAATAAATATTTCTCTAAATCAGTATAGTAATAAAGAAAAGGGCAAATACAAATTTAATTGTGATGAAATGTTTGAAATATCTAACTATTTAAATTTAAAAATAGAAGAAATTTTTTTGCCGACAACACACCGATTTGGTGTTAAAACAATGAAGAAAGAAGAATAGGAGAGTAAGTATGGGAAATTGGAAAATAGAAGAAACAGAAAATGAAATGATAATTAAAATACCAAAAGAAAAAGATTATACATTAGATGATTTGAGACAAAAATTAATCAATAAGTTTTACAATCAAAATTCTTATGAAGAGTGTGAAGTAGAAATATTAAGGATATTATTTGATTTAGAAAATAAACATTTAATATCAGAAGAATTAAAAAAATTTAATAATGAAAAAGCGACTAGTTATATTTATCACTAATTAAAAGAGGGCTAAATATGGAAATAAATTCAGATGGAACAGTTACAATAACAAACTTAAAAATAAAAGACTAGATAGTACTAGTATCTAATCTTGTTGGTGTTATAAAACATCTTCTAATTTAGTTACACACATTTTTGATAATTCTTCAAAAGTTATTTTACCTGATTTTATGTTTTCAACTTCCTCTAAAATCATCGTGTAATAACAAACAAATGCTTTGGTAAAAACTTTATATTCATTGGATGGAAAAAATTTCATGTAAGATTTAGTAATTTCTAAAGCAAATAAATTTGGATTATCCAAATCAATTGTTTTCATAAATTTAGTACCTCCCTTCTAAAGAAATATTAACATGGGAGGAAAACAAAATCAAATCTACCACGAAAAAGGATAAGCAATGTCGAATAGAATAAAATGAGGTGAGAATATGTCACTTGTAAAAAAAATAAAAATAGGCAAATCAGAGATAGAAATATATTCTGATGTTACCAAAGAAGAAAATAAAAAAAATTTAGAAAATATATATAATACTATCCGAAAAATAGCTACTAACAAAGTTGAACAAGGAATAGATGTTAGTAATTGGTTTTATACACAAGAGGAAATAGAAGCAATGAAAAAATCAGGAAAATATAATTTTTTATAATCTTCCAAGATATGTACAAACTGAAAGGAGTTAAGAATATGAAAACACAAAAAAAGAGACCTCTAAATCACCACAAAAAGAGAATCCCTTTGAAAAAAATTTCACTAATATTATATCTAATACTAGTGATCGTGTCAATAAGTAATCATAAAATAGACAATTGGGGAACTTTTATAACAGAATTAGTGGTGTATATAGGCTTTGCAATAATGCTTATTATAATGCTTAAAAATGTGTCTATAAAGCAATTTAAAGAAGAATTTAAGTTCTTATTTGAGTAGGAGGTAAATAATGAACAAGCCAAGTTTTTATTCAATTTTACCTGCTAAAGTCAGATATGATAAAGAGTTAAAAGATAAAGCAAAACTAATATATAGTGAGATAACATCATTATCAAATAGCGATGGAGAATGTTATGCATTAAACGAATATTTTTGCAATTTGTATGACATAAGTGAAGCCACCATAACAAGAATTATGCGGCAATTAAAAAAGAAAAAACTTATTGAAATCGAATATATATACAAAGAAGGTAGTAAAGAGATATTAAAAAGGATTATAAAAATACCTCAAACTTTCTATGATGAGGGGGTGTCAAAAATGACACCACGTGGTGTCAAAAATGACGGAGATAATAATATAAAGAAATATAATATACCTAAAGGTATATTATACAAAGAAAAAATAAATCCAACACTTGAGGAAATAAAAGAATATGCTAATAAAAGAGATTTAAAACATGTAGACTGTGAATACTTTTACAATTATTTTAATGATAATAATTGGATTGATAGTAAGGGACGTAAAGTACGCAGTTGGAAACAAAAAATGCTTACATGGGAAAAACACGAGAAAGAAAAAAAGATGAAATATGGTGATGAAGATGCAAAATACACTAGAGTTTGATTTTTTATCACTTCTTGTAAATTATCCCGAATATTTTGAAAAGACAATTATAAAAGAAGAATATTTATCAGGATATGATAGAGTTATGTTTTCAATTTTAAAAAAGGAATACTTAAATAAAAAAACACTAATAATTGAAAATTTAACCAAAAGTAAAGATTTTGATTTAAATTATTTTTGTGAATTATTTCAATCAAACATGTATAGCAGTTCTAAAGATGTAAGATTCAATGAATTTCAAAAATTGATTATAGAAAAATATAAAAAAGAACAGACAACATTGTTAATAAAAAAGTTTATAGAAGAAATTATTGATTATAAAAAGTTATATGATGATTTAACTAAATTAGATAAACTAGGTTATCAAGAAACATCATATATAACTGCTAAAGATATGTATGAGAATATATTTAGTCAAGATGAAAAGATTAGATTTAAATTCGATTTTTTTAACAATTCTTTAAATCTTGTACAAAACGATTTATTAGTCATCGCAGGTAAAACAGGAAGTGGTAAAACTGCTTTTGCCTTAAACCTTTTAGAAGATTTATCTGGAACTTACCCATGTATTTATTTCAATTTAGAAATGAGTAAAAAATTATTATATAAACGTTTAGTATCATTAAAAACAAGAATCGAACTATCAAAATTAAACAATTTTAAAAATTTATCTGTTCAAGAAAAAGAAAGAATTAAGCATATATTAGTTGAATATGAAAAAAGAAATATTGCTATAGAAAATCAATCACAAACAATTGATAGAATTAAAAATTATATTTGTAATTTCAAAAGTGATAAACATTTTATAGTAATGATTGATCACATTGGTTTAATTGCTGGTAAAGGGAACAATAATTATGAAAAAATGACAGAAATAGCTAAGGAGTTAAGAAGATTATCACTTGATTATAACTGTACAATAATTGCATTATGTCAATTATCTAGAGAAGGATCAAGAGAAGATATTCCTAAGTTAAGTCACTTACGTGATTCTGGTGAAATAGAACAATCAGCACGAAAAGTCATTTTATTAAATCCAAAAGAGAACAACAAATCCAGATATTCAAAAGTAGATGTTTATATAGCTAAAAATGATGATGGAATTTTAACAGTAAAGGAATTTGAATTTGATAAATATTGTCAATATTTTAAGGAGGAATAAAATGGTTTCGAAAGAAAGATTAGAAATAATAGAATATATTCTAAATAGAAAATCAATATCAATTGAATTAATTAAAAGTTTATTAGCAGTTGATGATTTAAAAAATATTACAAAGGGACAAGCATTTGCACTTGAACAGTTATTAGGAATTTTATGAGTAAATATTATCCTAGAAAATACAAAGTACCATCTAGAAAAAGTGCTACTTTCCCTTTAAAAAATAAAAATGATATAAATTTAATTTTAAGTTATTTTTTACAAAAAAGAGATCATGCAAAATCGGAGATAAAAAAATTTCAAGCCCATAGAAATTATATGTTATGTTTACTTGGATTTAATACTGCATTTAGATGTGAAGATTTAATCCAGTTATTTGGTAAAGATGTTTCAAGAGGTTTTATAAATATAATTGAATTTAAAACTAGAAAATCGCAAGTATTTAAACTTAATAAAAAATTATATGATGAAATTTTAGAATATATAAACAAATACGAAATAAAAGATCATGATTACTTGTTTCCTAAAAAACCACATGGTACAAAGCCTATTACAAGACAAAGAGTAGATGACATATTGGAACAAGTATCTATAGACATTAAACTAAATAGACCATTTTCTGCTCATAGTATGAGGAAAACATTTGCATATCATAAATATCTTGAAACAGGTGATATTTTTAAGATTATGAGGATGTTAAATCACAGTGAGCCTGCAACAACCTTAATATATATTTGTTGGGATTCCTCGGATGCAGAAAACGAACGAGAACAGACATATTTTGGACTTATTTAAGTTATGATTCAGTCCAAAAAGTGTTAAATAGCTTTAGGAGAGAAAAAAGTTCGCAACTTTTTTAAAAATAAATATATAAAAATAAGTATTTATCACTTATAGAATAAGGAAAAGATAAAAAA
>CALVYE010000019.1 GCA_944372025.1 uncultured Bacilli bacterium
TTTACATCTTGCTACTAGAATAAAACAAGAGACAAGTGATAGTGGTTCAATTTCTACAACTGGTGAATCATTTGTATTCTCAATAGATAATAATTGTCGATATAATTATAGAAATGATACACCTTGGAATTTAGAAAATAACTGTGGTAATGATAAAACTTATTCAGGATTATATAATTTTTATAATATTGGAGCTTATGGTTATTATATGAAACCAGCTATTAGAGGTTTAATTTGGGCAAATGGTGGATTTGATGGATCAATTACTTCTTACAATAGACCATGGAATAGTCCAGAAAAAACTATATACGGTGGCGCTGAATATATTTCAGAAAATTATATTAGTCAAGGTCAAGATACTATATATTTTGAAAGGTTTAATGTTAAACCAGGGGCTACTAACTCAACTTATTCTCATCAATATATGACAAATATAAGAGCACATTCTTCGGAAGCATATAAAAACTATCAAACATATTCAAAAACTAATTCGTTAAATAATTCATTTGAATTTTTGATCCCAGTTTATGAAAATATGCCTGGAGAAACTTCTACCGCACCAGATCCAACACCTAATCCAGATCCAGGAACAGATGTTACTACTTCATTAGATACTATAATGGGAAGTATTGGTGTAAGGTATGATAATACTTATATAACTAATATTAGTCCAGGTAAAACTGTAAGTGATTTAGATAGTGATGCAAAAAGAATAAATTCTAGTGCATCAGTTAGTGGTCCGTCAGGTGCATTAGGAACAGGAAATAAAATCACTATTAGTAATGGAAAAGAAAGTAAAGAATATACTGTAATTATATATGGCGATGCCAATGGTGATGGAAAAATATCGATTGCTGATTTGTTAAGAGTTCAAAAAATAATTTTAAATGCAGTTAATGTTTCTGATCCTTATATGAAAGCTGCTGATAATAATAAAGATGGTAGAGTTACTATTGTTGACCTACTAAGAGTTCAAAAACACATACTTGGTTCAATCGTAATTAGTCAATAGAATTAAACATATTAGGAGGTAAAGAGTG
This sequence comes from uncultured Bacilli bacterium, assembly GCA_944372025.1. Taxonomy (GTDB): domain Bacteria; phylum Bacillota_I; class Bacilli_A; order RF39; family UBA660; genus JAFSEX01. The sequence continues at coordinate 1,041 of CALVYE010000019.1, forward strand.
AAAAAGGGATTTAAAATATTTAGTGTAGTAATTTTATCATTAATAATGAATTTTACATTTATTAATAAACCAAGTGCGGCAAGTGCTTCTATATCAGTAAAAACTGCTAAATCTACAGTTGCAGTAGGTGGAAGTTTCAACGTAACTGTTACTGTATATTCTAGTGGTGGAATAGGTGCTTGGGAATATAATCTTAATTATGATTCATCAAAACTTACACTAGTTAGTTCTAATGTAGCGCCACATGTAGCTGATTATGCTAGTGGTCCAGGGAAAACTACAGCTTCTTATACATATACTTTTAAAGCAAAAGCTGCTGGAAATGCTTCACTTTCTGTAAGTAGCTATTCTGTAGTAGATTGGAATGAAAATCAGGTTTCTACAAGCGGGGGATCAACTTCAGTTAAAGTTCTTACTCAAGCTGAAATTGAAGCATCTTATAGTAAAAACAATAATTTAAAGAGTTTGTCTGTAGAAGGTGCAGAACTTACTCCTGCTTTTGATAAAAACACTTTAGAATATAGTGTTGAATTAGAACCCGAAACTAAGAGTATAAAAGTTAATGCTACTAAAGAAGATTCTACTGCGACGGTTACAGGTACAGGAGAAATTGAAGTAAGCGAAGGCGATAATAAAATAAATATTGTTGTTACCGCACAAAATGGAAGTACAAAAACATATGTTATAAATGCTAAAGTAAAAGAACTTTCTCCAATAAATGTTAAAGTTGGAAAAGAGGAATTTACTGTAGTAAGGCAAAAAGATGCTTTAACTGCTCCAGACTTTTATACAGAAACAACTGTCAAAATAGGTGAAGAAGAAGTTCCAGCATTTACAAGTGAAATTACTAAACTTACTTTAGTTGGTTTAAAAGATAAAGATGGTAATATAAAGTTGTATGTTTATGATGAAAAAGAAAAAACATATACACCTTATTTACAAGTATCTGGAAGTAAGATTGTTTTATATCAAACTGAATTAGATAAGAATGTTAAAGTACCAGAAGGATATAAAAAATATACAATAAGAATAGATGGCAACGATATTGAATGTTATAAACTTGCTAAAAATTCTAAATTTGCTTTAGTTTATGGTATGAATGTAGAAACAGGTAAAAAGAATTGGTATTTATATAACACTACCGAAAAAACTTTGCAGTTATATTACGATGAAGAAGTAGAAATGTTAAATGAAAAAATGGAAAGTTATTCAATGTTGATTTTAGGTCTTGGTATATTAAGTGGATTACTTGCATTTATTTTACTAATTGTATGTATTAAAAAGCTTTCTAAAAATAAAAAGAGAAGAAAAGATATTAAAGTAAACAATGAAAAGTTAGATATTAAGAAAAAGAAATCTTGATTATCTACTTTTTTTATTTAATAAATTTTTATATAGTATTATTTTCTAATAAGCTCATAACTAGAAACTAATATATTTTGATTTATATATTTGGAAATATTAGGATCGTTTTTCTTACATATTATTATTCCTAATGTTGGATTATGAAAACTTTTTTTAATTTCAGTATCATAATAATTTACATAAAATTCTAATTGACCTATATCTTTGATGTCTAATTTGTTAATTTTAAGTTCTATTAACACGAAACAATTTAGTTCATAATTAAAAAACACTAAATCAATATATCTATAATTGTTTCCAACTTTTATTTTTTGTTCACTACCTACAAAACAAAATCCTATACCTAATTCTAAGAGTATTTTTTCTATATTTTCTAAAATATATTTTTTTAAAGCTTTTTCGGTTAATCTGTCTATTTTAGTATTTCCGATAGATATTAGTATTGGATCTTTAATCATATCTAATATTGTCAAATTTTTATTAGAATTATTAATATATTTTAATTTAATATCTTTTTTATTATCAATTAATCTTTCAAAAGAATTATTTTTAATTTCATTAATTAACTGTCTTACACTTAATCTATTTTCTATTGCTAAATTTATATAATAATTTCTTTTAGACTCATTTTTAATAGGAAGTATATACCTATAATGTGACCATGTTAATTGGTCGCACACTGTGCGACTTTTTTCAAATATTAAATATAAAGATCTCATGTTTTTTAAATTTGTATAATTATAACCTTTTCCAAATTCTCGTGTTAATTTTCTAGAATATTCTTTAATTAAATTATCTCCGTATTTAGCGCGCTTTTTACCACCTTGAGCCTGAACTAATAATTTTCCTATATTAAAATAAGTAATTAAAGTATGATTATTAATGCTAAATTCTTGCTTTTTGATTTCTACAATGTTGTTTTCTATTAAATTTTTAATATTATTATAATATTTATCCATTGATATCACCAATTACATGATATTAAAAATATTTAAAAAAATAAAATTATAAATATTGTTATTTTATTACTTAACTATATATTAATTTATAAATTTTATTGGATGTATTTATAATTTGTTTATGAATTTAAAACTAAATTTCAAAATTTGTATTAATGAATTTTAATTTTAAGCTGTAGGTTGCGATGCATTATGCATCATGATATAATTTATATGGTGGTAAATGTGCAAAAGATTAATAATTTTTTAAATAAAAATATAAATTTAATAATATGTATATTTTTAATATTGCAACCAATAATTGATTTATTGACGGGAATAAGTATCAATTTTAATATTTCTTTTTCCTTTGGAATCATTGTAAGAGCACTTTTTATTATTTTTATTTTATATTATCTTTTCTTTATTTCAAAATGCTTATATAGAAAAAAAAGTTTAATATTAATTACTTTGATTTTAATTTATATGTTTATTTTTGTTATTAATCATAAAGCTTTTTTTGAATTTTCAAATATGGTAAAATGTTTCTATTTTCCTATAGTATTTATAGGGTTATTCAATATATATAATGAAAAAAAGATCGAATTTTTAAGTAATAATTATTTATTATATGTTTTATCAATATACATTGGAGTAATTTTTATTGCAGATATAACAAATACAGCCTTCAACAGTTATGATATTGCAAAAACAAATCATGTAGGAAATGTTGGATGGTTTTATTCTGCTAATGAAATAGGAGCTATAATTGCATTAATTATTCCTATATTATTTGAAACTATATACAAAAAAATTAATATTGCAAAAATACTTTTGTTAATTCTTACTGTTATAGCGTCATTTAAAATTGGAACTAGAACACCTATTATAAGTTTGTTTATATGTTTAGTTTTTTATTACATCAAATATATTATATTATTTATTAAAAACAAGAGAAAAAAAACATTAATAATAACTATCTTTGCTAGTTTAGTCGCACTTTCTTCCTTTGTAATTATTTTTCCTAAAACACCCGTATACCAAAATATAATTACTCATACAAAATATTTAAAAATTGATAGTGTATCCGATATTTTTAAGAATAGTGAAACTTTAGATAATTTTATTTTCAGTAAAAGATTTGGACTTTTAAACGATACTAATAATATTTATAAAAGTGAACCTTTAAAAAATAAATTAATGGGTATAGACTATTCTAATAATAGTAGAACTACTGAAATGGATATGTTTGATATATTTTATAGATATGGAGTAGTTGGATTTATTGTCTATTTTGGAACAATTATAAGTATATTTATAATTAATAGAAAAAAAATAAATAAAATTTATTTATTACCTACATTTTTAATGTTATTTATATCTTTTTTCGCGGGTCACGTATTTACCGCACCTTCTGTGAGTATTATAGCTACATTTATACTTATTAAATTACTATTAGAACCTGTAAATAATAAGAAGGAATTATTATTTTGTTCTTATAATCTAGGATTAGGCGGAATAGAGAAAGCTCTTGTTAATTTACTTAAAAATATCGATTATAATAAATATAATGTTACGCTTGTCTTAGAAAGAAAAGAAGGAATGTTTTTAAATAAAATAGATAAAAATATTAAAATAATTGAATATAAAGTAAGTGATAATAAAAACGTAATTTTTAGAAAAATTGTAAATTTATGTAAAGAAATAAAATGGATTTTATTGAATTATAAATCATATAGTTTTAGTTGTTGTTATGCAACATATTCATTGCCATGTAATCTAATTTCTAGATTATCATCAAATAATAATGCTTTATATATTCACAGTAATTATACACATATTTACAAAAGCGATATTGAAGTAAAAGATTTTTTCAATAAAAGAAAAATCGAAAAATTTAGAAAAATTATTTTCGTTTCAAATGAAGCAAAAAATGATTTAATTAAAATATTTCCATCAATTGATAAAAAGAGTTTAGTAATCAATAATTTTATTGACTATAAAGAAATCGAAATATTGTCAAAAGAAAAAATAAATGAAAAAAAGCCAAAGAATAACTCATTATTTGTTTTTGTAGGAAGATTAGAAAACGAATCGAAAAATTTAGTTAGACTTGTAGAAGTTTTTCAAAATATATATACACTCAATAAAGATTTTGAACTATGGATAATAGGCGATGGAAAAGATAAAAATCTTTTAAATGAATTAATTGATAAATATAAATTACATAACAATATAAAACTTTTAGGTACTAAGACTAATCCTTATCCTTATATAAAAATGTCAGATTATATAATATTAACATCAAACTATGAAGGATTTCCTGTAATATATAATGAAGCGATAATATTAGAAAGACCAATAATTACAACTATTGATGTTTCTGATGATTTTATAAGTATTCCAAATAGGTTTGGATATATTATTTCGAAGGATTCTAAAGAAGCAGCAAACGAAATTTTAGAAATTTTAAAAAATTCAAATTTAAAATTAGAAAAAATAAATTTTGAAATTATAAATAATAAGAAAAAAGAAAAATTAGAAAAAATATTTGGGGGTGTGATATGATGCCTAAATTTAGTATTATAATATCTGTTTATAACACTTCAAAATTTTTACCTAAATGTTTTGATAGTATATTATCTCAAAGTCTAGATGATTATGAAATAGTTGTTATTAATGATGGTAGTACAGATAATAGTCAAAAAATAATTGATAAATATGTGAAAAGGTATAAAAATAAATTTAAATCCTTTATAACTGAAAATAAGGGATTAAGTGAAGCTAGAAATTTAGGAATTAAAAACAGTAATGGAGAATACTTTATTTTTCTTGATAGTGACGATTACTTAGAAAAAAATTTAATTAAAAACCTATCTTCTAATATTGACAATAATCCCGACTTAATTAGATATCAAGTAAAAACAATAAATAACAGCTACAAAGTTAAAGAAAGATATCATGAAAAACCATTTAAGGGTTTGAATGGGGTAGATGCATTTAATATAATTGTGGACTATCATTTTATAGAGAATGCAACATGTTACGCATACAAAAAAGAGTTCTTTGTAAAAAATAAATTTAAGTTTATGAAAAATATTTATCATGAAGATTTTGCCCTTATACCCCTTGTAATTATAAAAGCTTCATGTGTAAATTCAATAGATTATATTGGTTATAATTATGTACAAAGAAATAACAGCATTATGAGTAATAGTGATAAGGATACAAAAACTAAAAAAGTATATGATTTTTTAAAGGGTTTTGATTATTTATATTCACAAATTTCAAAAATTAAAAATATTGATGAAGAAGATAAAAAAACAGTATATAGTTATATTGCTAACTCTACTATTATAAAATCATGTGAGTTAGATGAGATAGAGCTACCTCAATATATAGAAGAACTCAAAAAAAGACAAATATATAATTTGTTGTTAGATGATACATTTAAAAGAAAATTAAAAAAAATTATATTAAAAACTAATTTTAAACTATATTTAAAATTGATAAATAGGTGATAATTATGGTAAAAGTTTCGATAATAGTTCCTGTATATAATTCAGAAAAATATCTTAATAAATGTTTAGATAGTTTAGTAAGTCAAACCTTAAAAAATATAGAGATAATTATAATTAATGATGGCAGTACAGATAATAGCTTAAAAATTATTAAAGATTATGAAAGTAAATTTTCAAATATAATTTGTATAAATAATAAAAACCATGGAATAGGATTCTCAAGAAATTGTGGGATAGAAAAAGCAAAGGGAAAATATATTATTTTTGTTGATAGTGATGATTATATATCTACAAGTATGGCTGAAAAACTTTATAAATTTAGTGAAAAGAATAAATTAGATATAACCGTTTGTGATTATTATAGAATTAATGAAATAACACATGAAAAAGATATATTTGAAATAGAAGATTTTGGAATCACTGATTTAGAAAGTAATAAAGCTTTAATATATAAAATAAATCATTCACCTTGGAATAAATTATACAAAAGAGAATTGTTTTTAAAAAATGATATATATTTTCCAACAGACTTAAAATATGAAGATGCCGCTGTTGTTATACCACTTTTAAAATATGCATCAAAGATTGGTAAATTTAATGAGCCTTTAAATTATTATATTATTCATAATAATAGTGAAACGACTGTTATGGATAAACGTGTTTTTGATATTTTTAAAATTTTAGATATAGTTAATAATTATTATAAAGACTCGAAATATAAAAAATATTTAGAATATTTGACAGTTCAAAAAATAACAACCTATACAGTTCAACAACGTTATCAAAAAAATGGAAAACTTAGAAACAAATTTATTAATGAAGCTTTTAAATATTTGAATATTAAATATCCAAAATGGAGAAATTCCAAATACTTTGATGATAGAAATATTTTTAAATCAGGTATTGAGAAAAGTAAGTTTTTAACAAAAATTTATTGTGTTTTATATGCATTTTTTAAGTAATGATATAAATGTTCTATCATTACTTTTTTTGGTTATACTAATAAATAAGTATACTAAATATGTCTAATTTTGTTGATTAGTTTGTTAATAATTTGTTATAATTGAAGAGAGGCAAATAAAGGAGACGAAAGAGATGTTTATTAAAAATATACTATCTAACTTTAAAAGATATTCTTTTTTAATGAGCCAAATGATATCTAGAGATTTTAAAGTTAAATATAAACGTTCTGTTTTAGGGGTTTTATGGAGCTTGCTACAACCATTATTAATGATGTCTGTTATGGCATTAGTATTTTCACAAATGTTTAAATTTAGAATGGAAGGCGTAAATTACTTAGTATACTTAATGAGTGGACTTGTAATGTTTAACTATTTTAGTGAGGCAAGTAATAATGCGATGACATCTATAGTATTTAATTTTCAATTAATGACAAAAGTATATATTCCCAAATATATATTTCCACTGTCAAAGTGTTTATTTGTTGGGATAAATTTTTTATTATCTTTAATTCCATTGTTATTAATAGTTATTATAACAGGAGCGCCTATTAGTCTTAATTACTTACTTTTACCGTATGTGTTTATTTGTATGTTTTTATTCACAGTAGGTATTGGTTTTATTTTATCTACTATTTCTGTATTTTTAAGAGATATGTTCTACATTTATAGTATTATTCTAACAATATGGCAATATTTTACTCCAATATTTTACGATATAAGTATGCTTCCTATGTATTTACAAAAGTTATTTAAATTTAATCCACTTTATCAATTTGTAACTTTTGCACGAACCATATTATTGGATGCTAAAACACCATCTTTACAATCATTTATATGGTGTGGTTTATCTGCGATTGTAGTATTTATAATTGGATGCATCGTATTTAAGAAAAAACAAGATAAATTTATATATTATGTATAAGGAGGAATTGTAATATGATGATTAAACTAGATAATGTATCTATGAAATTTAATTTAGGAATAGAAAAAAATTTCTCCTTTAAGGAAGCTTTTATAAGATTTTTTCAGTTTAATAAGAAAAAAAAGAAGCCTGAAGATTTTTGGGCTTTAAAAGATATTAGTTTCGAAGTTGAAAAAGGAGAAGTTGTTGGACTTATAGGAAGTAATGGTGCGGGTAAAAGTACCATGTTAAAAATAGTAAGTGGAGTAATGAAACCAACTAAAGGAGAAGTCATTACAAATGGTGTTATCTCACCTATGATTGAACTTGGAGCAGGGTTTGATAATGAACTTACTGCCCGTGAAAATATATATTTAAATGGTGCGGTATTAGGTTATTCTAAAAAATTCATAGATCAAAAATTTGAAGAAATTGTGGAATTTTCGGAACTTAGAGAATTTCTAGATGTTCCAATTAAAAACTTTTCATCAGGTATGACAGCAAAACTTGCTTTTTCAATTTCAACAATAGTTGATCCTGAAATTTTAATTGTAGATGAAATACTATCTGTTGGGGATATCAAATTTCAAGAAAAAAGTAAACAAAAAATGATGGATATGATAAAAGGTGGGACTACGGTTCTATATGTATCTCACTCTATTGAAGCTATAAGAGATTTATGCACTAAAGTTATTTGGATTGAACATGGTAAAATGGTGATGATTGGAGATGCTAAAGAGGTATGTGACGCATACTATGAAAAACAAATGGGGAAGAAATTTGTTGAAAAAAAATAATTGCTAGGAGGTTTACTAATGCAAAAGAAAATAGATACGTTGTTTTCTATTATCGTTCCAGTTTATAATACTGAAAAATATATTGAATCATGTTTGGATTCTATCGTTCAAGCTATTGATACTGATTGTGAAGTCATTATAATTAATGATGGTAGTACTGATGATAGTGAAAAAATTATACAGAAATATCTGAAAAAAATACCTAAAAAATTATCAAATAAATTTCAATATATTAAGAAAAAAAATAAAGGACTTGCAGATACTAAAAATATAGGGATTTTAAAATCAAAAGGTAAATATATAAGTGTAGTAGATTCTGATGATAGAATAGCTGAAGATTTTTATAGTACTGCAAGAAAATATATAGATAATGAAGATTTAGATGTTATAATATATGATTTATATTTAGATTTTGAAAGTGATAAGAAATTAAATTGTACATCACGTGCAATAAGAGAAGACGCCGAAGGAGAAATTATAAATAAACTTATGCATGGGGCTATGCTTGGATCTTCCTGTAATAAAATAATAAAAAAGGAATTATACAAATATAAATTTCCTACTGGAAAAGAGTATGAAGATGTTGCAGTTACACCATTTATATTGCTTGATGCAAAAAAGATAAAATATATACCTAATCCTAATTACATATATTTACAACGTGAGAAATCTATTGTTTCTACTAATACATTAGATGAAGCATTTTATAAAATTTGTCGTAATATAAATGATGTGTTAATAAATATTAAAGATATAGATAAATATATGGATGTTATAAATGTATTTTACATAGATAGAACTATAGAAATGTTAGATTTATCTTTAACAGTTTCAAGAAAAGATTTTGTTTCAAAATTAGAAAAATTTTATAGCGAAAATGAATTTGTTATAAAATATATAATTAGCAGCAATATTATTAACAGTAAGAAAGTATTTTTAACAGACAGACAATATAAAATATTATCAAAAATTTATAACTTTTTATATACAAAAGATTTTAAAAAAGTTAAAAGAATATTAATTTTTAGAAGGTTTATAAATTGGCTTAGAAGAATGTTGGGATATTTAAAACAATTTTTTAAAACTATGTTTGGAGGTATTTATGGATAAATATATACATTATTGTTGGTTTGGAGATAAAAAAATCCCTAGAAAATTAAAAAAATATATGGCTACTTGGAAGAAATATCTACCTGATTATAAATTTATGTTGTGGAATGAAGAAAATTTTGATGTAAATATTACAAAATTTTCAAGTGAAGCATATAAAAATAAAAAGTGGGCTTTTGTATCAGATGTTGCTAGAATTTATGCGCTAAAAGAGTATGGGGGTATTTATTTTGATACTGATATTGAAGTATTAAAAAATATTGATGATATATTAAAAAATGAAATTTGGCTAGGAAGAGAAGACCAAAATTACTTGGCAACAGCTATGTTTGGAGTTAAAAAGCCTAATAACAAACATATTGAAAATATTTTTAATATATATAAGAAAGCAAAATTTAATCCAGATGATTTATATAGCGTTACTAGTCCTAAAATTTTAACAAAATATTTTCAAGGACTAGGTCTAAAAAATGAAGATTCTTGTCAAGTTTTGAAAGATGATATTCATGTATATTCTAAAGAATATTTTAATCCTAAAAACTATGATGGTCAAAACGAAAAATATACTGAAAATACTTGTATTGTGCATCATTTTGATGCATCTTGGACTGCAATAGACGAAAAAGTAGCAATATGGTTTGTTAGACACCATATGGGTTCATTGGCAAAACCAACATTTAAATTTTTTAATATCTTAAGAAGAATAAAGAAAAAAATTATCGGGAAATAAATTATTTATATATTAAGGATGATATATATATGAAAAAAATAATAAGTAACAAAAAATTTCAAACTGCAATATTAATTTTAGCATCTATATTCTTATCTATTTGTTTCTTTTCTTCTTTAATATTAGTTGATGCTGGAAAAGAAACCATTACTTATAAAATTGAAACTACTAATAAACATAATAATGATTCTCGTGGAAGTAGTATAGTTATTAAAAATATTAATATAAATGGTTCTAATATACCTTTAGATAAATTTGATACTGGTTCTAGCTTCAAATACAATAAAAAAGAAAAAATTATATATTCTGAAAATAATGAAGTTGGTAGTTTAAAATTTGAAGCTTCGAAAATTGCAAATGTATCCATTGAATTAGAAAAATCTAAAAATGGTGGTATAGTAAACATATATAAAAATAATGAAAAAGAAGCAATAGATTTATATGATAATGACAAGTATACTTTTGATGCACATGTTTATGAATGTAGAACTTTGAGTATTTTAAAAGATTATGTTAGTACACAATTCCCAATGTTATTTTTAATCATATCTGTAATTTCAATTCCAATATTTTTCTTATTAATAAAATGTTCACTTAATTTGATAGATAAAATATGTAAAAATTCAGTTAAATATCGTGATATTATTTTATGTATTTTCTCTACATTTATAATATTATCTGTAACAATATATTTTCTATTACAAACCTTAAAGATATATATATTAGTACCAATATTTATTTTGACATTATTAGGTCTATTTAAAATAAAAACAGCAATAAAAGATAATTTACACAATTTATTCATTTATTTATCAATTATATTTGGAATGTGTTTCATATTTATCAATCCTCCTTTCCAAGTTCCAGATGAAACATCCCATTTCAATAAAGCATATGTGGATTCTTTTGGATTTGGTGATACTCCAGTATTTGAAAAAAATGGAGAACATTATTTTTATTCTCCAGATGGTATTGAAAGATTATGGGATTCGTATGCTCATAGTTTACATGATGAACACTTTGTAGTTTCACCTAAATCATATTTTATAAATTATTTTGATAAAATTGATTTTAATTTGAAAACTAACAATGAAAAATTCTTTGATAATGTTTATGGTCTATCTAGATTAACTTATGTTCCTAGTGCGATGGTATTTGGCATTGCTAGAATAATACCAATTTCACCATTATTTATTTTATTAATATCTAGACTATTATCATTTACAATTTGGACATCATTAGGCTATTATTCATTAAAAATAGTACCAAAATTTAAAAAGATATTTTTTGTATTGTTGATGTTACCAATTTCTTTACAACAAGGATGCGCTATTAATCAAGACTTTTTGACCAATTCGTTATTTATATTTACACTTGCTTTAATAATACGAGAGATATATTCAAAAACAAAAGTAGAAAATAAAAATATAGCAAAAATTGTTATTTCAAGTATATTACTTGGTTTTTGTAAAATGGGATATTTTCCAGTTATTTTTACATCACTTTTAATTCCAAAGGAGAGATTTAAAAATACAAAAGACATGTGGATTAAAAAGTTGATAATTATATTGCCAATCCTTCTAACGTTTGTTTTTATGTATCTAAACTCATATTCTGGAACAGTGAGTGCTACAAAGACAATGACTATTGGTTATCTGCTTAGCAATCCTCTTAGAGCTATTGATATTTATTGGACAACTCTTTGGACTTTACCTCATTATCACTTTTTTAGAGGTTTAATAAACGGATTTGGATGGTCTACAAAATATTATTATTACAATCAAGAATTAATAATGAATATTATATTTATTATATTATTATTTATAGGTGATAATGAAAAAGAAAAAATGAGTGTAAAAGAAAGAATAATATATCTATTATGTTTTGCAATGCAAGTAGGTTTAATTGTAACAGCTCTAGCAGGTTTTACTCCAAATACAAGTTCTATGGTAGTAGGATTACAACCACGTTACTTTATTTGTGCATTATTCCTTCTATGGATTGGAGTTTATAATAATTGTCTTAATTTAAATGTTAAAAACAAAAGTTTTGTATATGGTATACTCCTATTAATAGCATATATGGTAGTTTTTCAAACAATTATTTATGGATTCTATGTTTAGTTTTGGAGGTAATAGACATGGAAAAAAAAGAAAAAATAATTTTGATAATTCCAGCTTATAACGAACAAGATAATATTTTAAAATTAGCTAAAATAATAAAATCAAACAAAAATTTAGACTACATTATTATTAATGATGGTAGTACGGATAATACTAGAAAAATTTGTGAAGAAAACAAATTAAAACATATTAATTTAATTCATAATTTAGGTATTGGTGGTGCTGTACAAACAGGATACAAATATGCTTTTGAAAACAATTATGATATAGCTATTCAATTTGATGGAGATGGTCAACATGATATAAAGTATGTGGACGATCTTATTAAACCAATATTAGATAAAAAAGCAGATATGGTGATTGGATCACGTTTTATAGAAGAAAAAAGTAAATTTAAATCAACTAAGATTAGACAATTTGGTATAAATATAATATCATTTATAATTAAACTTTTTACAGGTAAAAAAATATATGATACAACTTCAGGATTTAGAGCTTGTAATAAAAAAATAATTGAATTATTTTCACATGATTATCCTATTGAATATCCTGAACCAGTTTCGACAGTTAATCTGTTAAAGCAAAAATATAAAATAGAAGAAATACCTGTAGAAATGAATGAAAGAGAAGCTGGAGTTTCATCTATAAGAACATGGAAATCTGCATATTATATGATAAATGTTATATTATCAATATTTATTATAAGTTTAAGGAGGTACAAATAATGCCTACTAAGCTAATATTAGAAATTTTAATATTTTCAATATTACTGTTGTTTATAATTTTATATATTGTTCGCAAAGGTAGAATAACAATTAAATATTCGTTGGTATGGTTATTCTCTATTTTGATAATTTTAATATCTGCTATAATTCCAAATTTTATGATGTCTATATCTAATTTTTTAGGATTCCAAACTATGTCTAATATGATATTTTCATTACTTATTGCGCTATTAATATTTATTTGTATATCACTTACAATTATTGTTTCAGGACAAAAGGAAAAAATTAAATTATTAATTCAAGAAGTTTCTATTCTTAAAAGGAAAATAGAAGAAAATGAAAAGAAATAGTGTCAAAACAATAGCAATATTTTCAGGGTATCATTTACCTCATTTGGGAGGTATAGAGAGATATACAAATAATTTGGCTCTTGAACTACGAAAATCAGGAATAAAAGTAGTAATAGTGACTTCTAATTATGCAAATTTAAAACAGGAAGAATTAATTAATGGTATACAAGTTTTAAGAATACCAATTTATAATATATTTACTAATAGATATCCTATACCTAAAAAAAATGATGAATATAAAAAAATAATAAAAAAATTAGATTTGTATAATATTGATTCAATAATTGTTAATACAAGATTTCATTTAACATCTCTTGTAGGTGCAAAATATGGAAAAAAAAATAATATTCCAGTGTTTTTAATAGAACACGGTTCTGAACATTTAACTGTGGATAATAAGATTTTAGATTTTTTTGGAGCTATATATGAACATATGTTGACAAGTTATATAAAAAAATTTGTTAATCAATATTATGGGGTTTCAAAAGAAGCTTGTAATTGGCAAAAACATTTTAAAATTAATTCTAATGGTGTATGGTATAATTCGATAAATGATTTTTCCAAAAATATTACACTAAAAAAGAATAAAGAAATGATAAATATTTTGTATGCAGGAAGAATACTTAAACAAAAGGGAATAATAGAATTGTTGAACTCATTTATTGAATGTCAAAAAAACAATGATAATATAACTTTATACATTGCGGGTGATGGTAATTTATTACCTGAAATAAAGAAAAAATATAAAAATGATAATATAAAATTTATGGGTAAATTAGATTTTGAAGAATTGAAAAAATTATATTCCATTACAGATATATTTGTTTATGCACCAATGTGGCCAGAAGGATTACCTACTTCTATTTTGGAAGCTGGTTTAATGAAGTGTTCAGTTATTGCAACTCCATTTGGAGGAACGAAAGAAGTAATTGAAAACAATAGAAATGGAATACTTATAAAAAATGAAAATGAATTAAAAAATTCATTAAACAAATTAATTAATGATCAAGACTTAAGAATAAAATTGTCAAATAATCTTTATAAAACTGTTAAAGATAAATTTATATGGGAAAAAACAGCAAAAAAAATAATTGATGATATTAATAACTATATTATGAAGAAGGAAAAAAGCAATGATTAAACGAATTAAAAATAATGATTTTATATGGAATACTCTAGGTAATTTATTTGTTTCATTTTTATCAATGTTATTTATGATAATTGTTGTAAGAATAAATGGTGTAGATTATGGTGGGATTTTTAACTATGGTTTTACAATTGCATTTATTTTTTATGCTATCGCACAGTATGGAGGAAGAACTTTACACGTATCAGATAATAACAAAGTATTAAATGAAAATGATTTCATTGCTGCACGTGTATTTACAACAATTTTATCATTCTTAATATTTATATTCTATATAGCAATTTGTTCTTATAAACTAGATAAATCAATTATAATGGTTTTACTTTGTGTTTATAAACTGATTGAAGCTTTAAGTGATGTTCTTCATGGTGGATATCAAAAAAACGATAAACTACATATTGCAGGTAAATCTATGGTCTTAAGATCTCTGTGTGCATCGATTATTTTTTGTTTATCAGAAATTTTATTTAAATCGCTTATAATATCATGTGTACTTTTAATTATAAATAATCTGATTTTTCTAGGAATTGATATATATATATCAAAAAAAATTATAAAATGGGAATATTATTTTGATTTTGAGAAAGTAAAATATTATCTTAAGGTTGCTTTCTTTACCTTTGCATTTACGTTTTTATTATTATTTTCATTTAATATACCTAGATATTTTATTGATGCAATTTTAAATGATG
Organism: uncultured Bacilli bacterium; assembly: GCA_944372025.1. Classification (GTDB taxonomy): domain Bacteria; phylum Bacillota_I; class Bacilli_A; order RF39; family UBA660; genus JAFSEX01. The sequence continues at coordinate 16,402 of CALVYE010000019.1, forward strand.
AATTACAGGCAATTTATGGAATAATTATTATGCCAGCATCTTTAATAAGTTTAATGGGACATCTAATAATGCAACCAGCAGTTTTAAATATAACAAAATTACATCGTGAAAAAAAATATAAAGAAATAAATAAAATACTATTTAAAATTATTTTATTGTCAATTATTCTGTGTATAATTTTAATATTAGGAACTATATTAATTGGGATACCTGTCTTAGAATTTATATATAAAATAAATTTAAAAAATCAACTTTTAAATCTTATCTTTGTAATTATAGGTTCATTATTTTATTTAATATCAATATTTTTATCAACAATATTAATAATTATGCGAAAAACAGGATTTCAATTATTTATATATATTTTCTCTTCTATTATAGGATTAATTATTTCTTATTTTATGATTAGTTCATATAAACTTAATGGTGGAGTTATTTGTTATCTAATACTAATGTTTATTCAGATGATTATGTATATTGTATATTATATTTATCAAATAAAGAAAGTAGGAAAAGAAAATGAGCAACATACCTAAAAAAATTCATTACTGCTGGTTTGGAGGTAATCCTTTACCTGAAAAAGCAGAGAAATGTATCGAATCATGGAAAAAATACTTACCTGATTATGAAATTATTAGATGGGATGAAAATAATTTTGATTTTTCAGTAAATACATATGTAAAAGAAGCTTATGAAGCAAAAAAATGGGCTTTTATTACAGACTATGTTAGGTTATATGTTTTATATAATTATGGTGGAATTTATATGGACACTGATGTAGAAGTATTAAAACCTTTAGATATATTTTTAAAACATGAAGCATTTTCAGGATTTGAAGATAAAGAAAATATTCCGACAGGTATTATGGCATCTAAAAAGCACAATAAATGGATAAAATATTTATTAGATTACTATAAAGATAGACATTTCATTATAGATGGTAAAATTGATTATACAACTAATGTATTAATTATAACGGATATGACTAAAGAAAAATATGGATTAAAACAAAATAATAAATTTCAAGATTTAAAAGATGTTACAATATATCCTAATGATTATTTTTGTCCAAAAGATCATTTAAATGGCGAGATACACTTAACAGAAAATTCATATTGCATTCATCATTTTGCAGGTTCTTGGCAAAATAAATCGATGAAATTTAGAGAAAAAGTTTTTAGAGCAATTCATAAAATTTTTGGAAAAAAAGTTTCGGATTCTCTATATAAAATCTATAAAAAAATATTTAAATAGGTGGTTAATATGAAAAAGATAATGATAGTATTTGGAACAAGACCTGAAGCAATAAAAATGTGTCCATTAGTAAATGTTCTTAAATGTAATAATCGTTTTGATGTAAAAGTATGTGTTACAGGTCAACATAAGGAAATGTTAAATCAAGTTTTAAAAATTTTTAATGTTGTTCCAGATTACAACTTATCTATAATGAAAGATAATCAAACACTTTTTGATATTACTGTTAATATTTTAAATAAAATTAAAGAAGTTTTAAACAATGAAAAACCTGATATTGTTCTTGTACATGGTGATACGACTACAACGTTTGTTACATCGCTTGCTTGTTTTTATTTGAATATTAAAGTAGGACACGTAGAGGCTGGACTTAGAACTTATAATATTAAATCTCCTTTTCCAGAAGAGTTTAATAGACAAGCTGTAAGCATTATTTCTGATTTTAACTTTGCACCTACTTTAACCTCTAAAAAAAATTTATTAAAAGAAGGAAAGAAAAAAGAAAGTATATATGTTACAGGAAATACCGCAATTGATGCTTTAAAAACTACTGTAAAAAAAGATTATAGTCATCCAATATTTGAATGGTTAGGTAATAGTAGAATGATATTATTAACCGCACATAGAAGGGAAAATATCGGAGAAAATTTAAAAAATATTTTTGAAGCAGTTAATAACATAATTGCGACTTTTAACGATGTAAAAGTTGTATATCCAATACATTTAAATCCTGTAATTCGAAAAATTGCACATGAGGTATTTAAAGATAATGATAAAATTAAAATTATTGAACCTTTGGATGTTTTAGATTTCCATAATTTTATGGCAAAATCATATATAATTTTAACAGATAGTGGTGGTATTCAAGAAGAAGCTCCATCATTAGGTAAACCTGTTTTAGTATTACGTGATACAACAGAAAGGCCAGAAGGGATAAAAGCCGGAACATTAAAATTAGTTGGAACTAATAAAAATACAATATATAAAGAGTGTAAAAAGTTATTAGAAGATATTTCTGAATATAATAAAATGAGCAAAGCATCTAACCCTTATGGTAATGGAACGGCTTGTAAAAAAATCGCAAAAATTTTGGAAGATAATTTAAAATAAAACTTTAAGAAATTCTCTTAAGTTTTTTTTATTTGTAAAAAGCTAGTTACCATTTTTTATTGACTAAGAAGGGCTTTTATTATATATTAATATTGTTAATTATCTTATTTTGTTTATAAAAGTATTTTTAGTAGAATAGGAGTATAGAAAAATGAAAACAAAGAAAAAAATAGCAGTATTAATACCATGCTACAATGAAAGTAAAACAATAG
>CALVYE010000020.1 GCA_944372025.1 uncultured Bacilli bacterium
GCCAATCTAATTCATGAAGCCGCAATTGGTAAGATTGCTGGACAACAATTGTTAAAACTTATGTCTTTAGGATTAAATGAAAAAGAAGCTGAAGAAACTATTATTTCGGGATTTTTAAAATAATAATTAGAAATTTTGTATAAATAATATGGTCTTAAAATCAACATATTCTTTTCATAAAAATCTAGTAAAATTAATTTTATATATAAAGTTATTTTTGAAGCAAAACATAAAGGACTAAATGACAACAAAAAAATTAAAATTGATTTTATTTATTTGAAAACATTACTATATTCTTCACAATTTTAACAAAATCATTGACTTTAAGTATTATTTATAATAAAGATTTATCAATTAGAACTTATAAAGCTTCCTAAGTCATAAGTCAAATTCCTATGAAATTTCATAGGAATCTTTTTAAAGTTAATAAATTAGCTTTGTTTTGATTTTTTATATTTTAATAAAATCATTATACTAATAATAATGAATAAGATACTAATACATTGATTAAATGATAATATAATATTTTTATGACTCATTCTTAGAAAATCTAATAAAAACTTAGTTATTCCACATAATATTAAAGAATTGCCGACAGTTGTAATATTAAATTTATTTTTGTATTGTTTATCTTTAATATAAATAAAAATTATTAAAAATAGTATTGATTCTATCAATTGTACTGGAAATAAATAAACATTATTTGGTGTTTCATTAGAATATTGATACATTATTTTTCCAAACCCATTATATTCTATACCATAACAACATCCAACTAAAAAACATCCTAATTTACTAATACTATACATAAGAGGTAGAGATGGTAAAACTATATAAATTGTTTCCTTTAACTCCTTTTTAAATTGAAAACAAAATAATAAAACAAACACTAAAGCACCTATAACTGCACCATAAGCTGTGAATCCCAAACTTATAAATTCAAAATTACCATTTAATTTTTCATAGTTTAAAATAAAATACAAAATTTTAGCTCCAACAATAATACCAACATTTTCATATAAAAGTAGGCCAATAATTTCTCTATTATTAAAATTTTTACTTTTTTGTGAATTTAATAAAACTAGAATAATATTTGATAGCAATGCTAAAATAATTGCTATAGCATAAAAAGGAATATTAATATTAAACATTTATCCAGCACTAAATCCATTACAAGTAAGAATAAAATTAACAATAGTAAAAAATAAAATAATAATTATTATGCCAAATAAGATAACACATATTAGAAATATCAAAAATAAAATTTTAATAAATATATTATTTGGATACTTTATAAATCCAGTAACAATAGATATTAGGGAAATAGAAAAACAAATTATAGAATAGTTATTAAGAAAAAAAATACCAAAAATTCCAAGTAAAAATATAACAATACAAATTATTGAATCTCGTTTATCTTGTTTCTGCTTTTTTATCATGTTTTCTTTACTAAATTCAATATTTTTCTTTATTAAAGGCAATTTACATTTAGGACAATATTTCCAAATTTCTTCTACTTTATTTCCACATCTTTTACAGTACATTTCTATACTCCTTTACTAATAATTTTCCCTCATAATAAACTCTTCTAAAGTTTCTCCCCAAGCATGTTGAGAATCAAACTTATCGTAAACATATGCTTTTCCATTTAATCCATCTAATGATATAGTAGCATTGTTATTAAAATTTAATATAATACTAAAATAATATTTATTTTTCGATGATACCAATTTATTATTTAAGTCACTAATTTTGGAATAATTTGATTTACTATATTCAAATATATCTTGATCGATATATATATTAAATTCATCATACATTGTATTAAAATATTTTGGAATTGATTCATCTTCTATATTAGTTAATATTGAATTAAGTTGATCAGAAGACAAAATATTTATTGCTTCTTGATTTAAGTTATAGGATAATGTAATTTTATTAATTGAATCAGAAAAATTATAATTTACATAATTATATATTTCATTTATTATGCTTTTTCTATTTAAAAGAATTTCATAGTTATCTACTACACCTTTAGATTTATTAGATGTATCATAATATGCCCAAAAATATAAATCGTTTTTATTGGAGTGCAATTTATAATATTCTTTTTTTCCTTTTCCTTTTATTGTTCCAAATGAACTCCCATCACAGCTTAAATCAGTATCAGAATTTTTAACAGAAGATATTAAAACAATATTATCAAAATTTTCATTATATTTTTTTTCTAACACCCTTTCTAAATAGTTAGAATTCATTGGTAAATATCCTTTTATAATCAAAATAACTATTCCTATTACAATTATTAGAATTACCATAGAAAAAATAATAATATTTCTTTCTTTATTAACTCCTCTAGAACAGATTGGACAGTAATTCCATTCTTTTTCAATATTATTTCCACATTTTTTACATTTCACAAATTATCACTCCTACTATAAGCAATTATAACATAAATTTTCTTAATTGTATTTGTTTGTGTAATTACGATTCTTAACATAACGTTAGAAAAAAATCAATTATTATTTACTTGACTAATTTACCCATAACATTATACAATAGATATATAGATGATTTTTTAATTATAATTTAATTTTAAAAATTTTACTATATATTTTAGAATGGAGGAATTTATATGGCTAGTATCCTATTCTCCATTTTACTAACTATTGTTGGAATATTTCTTGGAATAGTAGCAATTACTATTATCAATTATTTACGTGGTGTAAATGCAACCAAAAAATCTGAAGAAATAATTGAAAAAGCTAAAAAAGAAGCTGATAAATCTAAAAGAGATGCTATTCTTGAAGCAAAAGAAGAAGCACATAAAATAAAAATAGATACTGATAAAGAAATAAAAGAAAAAAAACAGGAAATAAAAGAATCAGAAGATAGACTTTTACAAAGAGAAGAAAGTATTGATAGAAGAGATCAAGCTCTTCAAAACAGAGAAAAACTTTTAGATGACAGAGATAACAGCTTAGTTCAAAAGCAAAAAGAAATACAAGACAAAGAAGTAAATTTGGATGAAATAGAAAAAAAACAATTAGAAATGTTAGAAAACATTTCAGGTTATTCCAAAGAGAAAGCTAAAAATGAAATAATGAAAAAAGTGGAAGCTTCAATGAATTTAGAAATATCTGAATATATTAAGGAAAGAGAAACTGAAGCTAAATTAGAAGCTGATAAGAAAGCTAAAAGTATTTTAGTTACGAGTATGCAAAAATATGCATCGGATGTAACTAACGAACAAACAGTTACCGTTGTTAGTCTACCAAATGATGAAATGAAAGGTAGAATAATTGGTAGAGAAGGAAGAAATATTAGAACGATCGAAGCTGTTACAGGTGTAGACTTAATAATTGATGATACACCAGAAGCTATAGTTTTATCAAGTTTTGATCCTTTAAGAAGAGAGATTGCCAGAGTAACTTTAGAGACCTTAATTAAGGATGGAAGAATTCATCCAACACGTATCGAAGAGTTATATGATAAAACTTGTAAAGACATGAATGCTAGAATTACTGAAATTGGTACAGATACTTTATATCAATTAGGTATAACAAAAGTTGATGAAGAACTAGTAAACATAATAGGAAAATTGCACTTTAGAACTAGTTATGGACAAAATGCACTAACTCATTCTATTGAAGTTGCAAACCTTACAGGTATTATGGCTGCTGAATTAGGAGAAAATGTAGCACTTGCGAAACGTGCAGGATTGTTGCACGATATAGGAAAAGCAATTGATTTTGAAATTGAAGGAAGCCATGTAGAAGTAGGTGTAGAACTTGCTAAAAAATATGGTGAAGATGAAGTTGTTATAAATTCGATTGCTTCACACCATGGTGATACTGAACAAACAAGTATTATTTCAGCGCTTGTAATGGTTGCAGATGCTTTATCTGCTGCTAGACCTGGTGCTAGAAATGATTCATTTGAAAATTATGTAAAACGTTTAAAACAACTAGAAACAATCGCAAATGATATCGAAGGCGTAGATAAAACATATGCACTTCAAGCAGGTAGAGAATTAAGAGTTATTGTAAAACCTGATGAAATTGACGATTTACAAAGTTATAAAGTTGCTCGTGATATAAAAGAAAAAGTACAAAACGAAATGAAATATCCAGGTACTATAAAAATAACCGTAGTAAGAGAAACACGTGCCACAGAAGAAGCCAAGTAGTAGCTTCTTTTTTGTTTGAAAAAAATGGTTTAAAATAAAAATTGTTGAAAATAAAATTTTGACTCGAGATGGGATATTATATACTAAAAATGAAAAAAGTGTAAGTAAATATTGTTAAATATATATAAGGAGCAAATTCAACAACACTAACAATAGAAAAAGTAATCAAAACAGTGTGATGATACACTAATGATGTCTGTTTTGTATTTACTGTTAGTTAATGGTTTAAATCTACGTAGTGAAGCTATGGTTGTTTATGGTGGAGTAGGAATTTTCAGTTTGTTGGAACAAATTATTCTTCATATATTAATATATTTCGTATTATCATAATTCTATAAAAATTTAAAACTTTTGATAATTAAAATTAATAATTTAAAATAATTAAGATAAAAATTTTATCTTAATTATTTTATTTACTTTAATTTCTAATATTGATATAATTGTTAATATAATAGGAGCGATATTTATGATAGGAAAAATTATATCAATAGATGAAAATATAGTAAAAGTTAATCTAACAATAGGGGAAGAAGAACAATCAGACATAATAAATAAACATATTATTCTAGAGGGTAAATCAGGTAAATTAGTTGGGGAAGCAATTTCTGTAGATAATGGTATATTAAAAATATTAATGGTTGGAGAATTTCAAGAAAATAAATTTTTACCTGGATCTATAAAGAAACCTTCTCTAACTTCAAGTGTAAGAACAATAAACAATGATGAATTAAACATATTAATAGGAATAGAACCTGGAAAAAATGATGAGTATCTTTTACTAGGAAAGTCTCATATATATAATAACTATCCTGTAAATGTAAGATATAACAACTTTTTTAATAGCCATTTTGCTATCTTTGGAAATACAGGAAGTGGAAAATCATGCTCTGTTGCTACTATAATTCAAAATATATTTTCTAAAACCAATCCTGTTGCGTATAAAAGTAATCTTTTTATCTTTGATGTTTATGGGGAATACAATAGTGCTTTTAAAGAAATAAATGAAAAGAATCCTAATATACACACTAAAATATTTACTACTAATTTAAATCAAGTAGATACTGAAATAATACAAATACCTTTTTGGTTACTAGGTCTAGATGATATCGCACTTTTACTTAATGCAACTGATCCTATGCAATTACCAATTTTACAAAAAGCCTTAAAATTAGTTCAAATTTTTGGAAGAAAAGAAAGCGAAGTAATCAAACATAAAAATGATATAATTGCTAGAGCTTTGCAACAAATTCTTTATAGTGGTAGAACACCATCTCAAATAAGAGATCAAATTTTAGCAGTATTATCAACCTTTAATACTGAAGAATTAAATAGCGAAAGTAAAATCGTCCAACCAGGATATGTAAGAACTCTAAAACAATGTTTATTAATAGATTCTTCAGGAAAAATTAATGAAATGCAACTAGTAAGTGATTTCATTAAAAGTTTTATAAATGATGATTTAGAGTACACAATTCCTAATGAACCTTATCCTTATTCGTTAGAAAACTTTAAAGAAGCATTAGAGTTTGCCTTAATTTCTGAAGGAATTTTAAAAAGTGATAGTGTTTATGATAAAACAAATTTACTTAGAGTTAGAATGCAATCACTAATAAATAGTGAACATAGAAAATATTTTGAATATGATAAATTTGTTACTAAAGAAGAGTACATAAAAAGATTACTTACAACTTACGACGGTAAAAAAGCTCAAATTCTAGACTTCAACATGAATTATGTAGATGATAGAATGGCAAAAGTAATTGTAAAAATTTATTCTAAAATGTTATTTGATTTTTGTACTAGACTTAAAACTAGAGCATCCTTTCCTTTTCACATTATTGTTGAAGAAGCTCATAGATATATTCAAAATGATACTGATATTAATTTACTTGGATATAATATCTTTGATAGAATTGCCAAAGAAGGTAGAAAATATGGAGTTATTTTAGGACTTATTTCTCAAAGACCTTCTGAACTTAGCGAAACTGCTTTATCCCAATGTACAAACTTCTTAATATTTAGAATGTTACATCCAAAAGATTTAAATTATGTTGAACAAATGGTACCAAATATAACTACAGAAATTGCTAAGAAACTTAAAACATTACAACAAGGAACTTGTATTGGATTTGGTTCATCTTTCAAAATACCAATAATAATAAAAATTGCGCTTCCAAATCCTATGCCTGAATCTACTAATTGCAACATAATGGATACATGGTTTGTAAGTTTATAAAAGAGTAATAAAATGCACAATTAGTATTTATTGCTCTTTTTATTTTTCAAAGTTATTACTATAAAATTTCAATTTAAACAACATAAAAAATAATTTTTCGATAATTTTCTACAAAAATTGACAAATAAATTGACACGTTTAAAATCTTTGTGATAATATTGAATTGTAAGTTTACAATTCCATCAGAAAATGTGTGAGTAAATTTATGTTTGACAATTAAAAAATAAGTAAAAGGTAGGGGGATGTTAAATGAAAACCATGAAGAAATTATGTCAAGCAACAATAAGATTTGTACTAGCAATATCTATGGTATTCGGTACAGGAATAACAAGTGTTTTCGCTAATGAGCCAGGTACAGCTGACCCAGATAAAGTAGCAGTTGTAAACGCTTTATTAGGTGAATTAAAAACACTAGATCCAGAATTAAAAAATGTAGAATTCCAAAATATGATAAGTGGAATCGAAGAAAGAGTTGCAAATGCTACTAGTAATGATAATGAATATCTAGATAATGTAGCAAACGTTATCGAAGGAGTAAAAGATTTTAATACTGATCTATATTCTAATAAAACATTATATGAACAAGCAATTGCAGGATTAGATGCTCAAGAATTATATTATAATGAACATTTAATTGATTATATTCAAAGTGTAATTGATAATAATGTGACACCTGAGTTAAATGAATCATTTAATGCATTAATTCAATTAATTCAAAAATCTGATAGTTTAGCAACAACTTATAATTCTATAAGTGGAAACGAGGAAATAGTTAATATTTACGATACTGTATTTGAACAATACACCATTGTAAATTATGAAACAGCAACTTCAAATGATTTCATTGCAGTTATCGGACCAGTATTAAATAGTGAAACAAGATTAAACGAAATAGTTGCAAATGTTAATATTATTGCATCAGATAATACTTTAACTGAACTAGTTGTTAATGGATTAGAATTAGATGTTAATGAATTAACAGGAACTATTTATGTTGGTTACCAAGTAGAAGTGTTAGATGTAATCGCAACAACTACAAACGGAAATGCTAGTGTCCAAATAATTAAACCTGAGGTTTTGGTTGTAGGAAATAACGAAGTTAGAATTATTGTTACATCATTAAATGGACAAGTAAGAGAATATATATTAAATGTAATAAGACAAGGTGAATTTGCTGATCAAGGTGATGCAGAAGATGAAACTACTAATACTCAAGTAGAACCAACACCTTTAGAAGCTACACCTAATGAAAGCGAAGAAGTAGCTGTTACAACTTTGGCTAATACTAATGATTCAGCAAATACTTCTACTGTAGAAGATGAAGAAACAACAACTGATGAAGAAAAAGATGAAAAAGAAGCTAAAAAATATGACGAAGAAATAGCTGAAGATGAAGAAGGATTAAATGGATTTACTGTCTTATTAATCGTAGGTGGAATTGCGCTAATTGGATTTGGAATTTACATGTTATTTGGAGATAAAGATGATGAAATCCCAAAAGTAAAAGGAATTAAAAATTCAAAAAACAATTCTAAATCAAAAAATAGAAAATAAAGTTAAACTCTAAGAGAAAAACTCTTAGAGTTTTTATTTTAAATTTTTAATAAATATAGTATAATACACCTGGAACTTTCAATTGATTTAATTTAAATAAAGTGTGGTGATAAAAATGATTAAAGAAAAACTAGCATTAGTCCCTGAACTTCCGGGATGTTATTTAATGCATGATAAAAATGATACAATAATATATGTAGGCAAAGCTAAAAAATTAAAACGTAGATTAAGTAGTTACTTTAATCGTGAACACACAGGTAAAACCAAAAAATTAGTAAGTGAAATTGTAGATTTTGAATATATTGTAACAAATTCCGAAACTGAAGCTTTAGTTTTAGAACTAAATTTAATAAAAAAATATGATCCTAAATATAATATTTTACTTAGAGATGATAAAAGTTATCCTTATATTGAACTTACAAAAGAAAAATATCCTAAATTACAAGTAGTAAGAAACATAAATTTAGGTAAAAATAAATATAAAAGAATTTATGGGCCTTATCCTAACGTATATGCTGCACGAAAAACTGTAAATCTTTTAAATCGAATCTATCCTCTAAGAAAATGTCATACCATGGGTAAAGAATTATGCCTATATTATCATATAAATCAATGTTTAGGATACTGTACTAAAGAAGTAGATAAAGAAGAAATAAATAAATTAACTAATGAAATCATCGAATTCTTAAATGGAAATTATGATAATATAACTAAAAAAATAGAATCTGAAATGTTAAAGGCAAGCGAAAAGTTAAATTTTGAAAAGGCGAAAGAACTTAAAGAATTGTTAGATTATATAAATATAACTTTGACCAAACAAAAAGTTGAACTTCACGATAACATCAATAGAGACATATTTGGATATTATGTAAATAATGGTTATATATCAATACAAGTATTTTTCTTAAGATCAGGGAAACTTGTAGAAAGAGAATCTAGTATATATCCTGTAGTTGATGAGATAGATGAAGAACTTGTAGAATATATATCTAGGTTCTATGATAAAAACAACTTAAAACCTAAAGAAATTTTAATACCTGAACTAATTGGAGATTCCCTAGATACATTAAAAGAAATATTAGAAATCAATGTAGTTATCCCTAAAAAAGGAGAAAAAAGAAAACTTCTTAATATGGCATGTGAAAATGCAAAAATTTCTTTAGAAAACAAATTTGAACTTATAATACGTGATGAAGAAAGAACAAGTATGGCTAATGAAGAACTAGGTAAAATACTAAATATTAGTCCTTTAAATCGTATTGAAATCTTTGATAATTCGAATATATTTGGAAGTTTTAATGTAAGTGGGATGGTCGTATTTAAAGATGGACGACCTGATAAAAACTCATATAGAAAATTTAATATTACAAATCAGAAAAATGATGATTTTCATACAATGCAAGAAGTTATATATAGAAGATATTTTAGACTATTAAAGGAGCATAAAGCTATGCCCGATATGATAATTGTAGATGGTGGAAAATCACAAATCACTGCAGCCAAAGAAATAATTAATAATCTAAATTTAAATATTCCAATATATGGACTTGTAAAAAATAATAAACATAGAACTAGTGATTTAATGGATAGTAATTACAATATAATTAATATAGATAGAAATAGTAATGTCTTCCATTTACTAACAAGAATGCAAGATGAAGTACATAATTATACAATTAACTATCATAGACAAATCAGAAGTAAAGGTTCAATAGAAAGTGTTTTAGATAATGTAGAAGGAATTGGTAACGTAAGAAAAAAACAACTTATAAAAAAATATGGTTCCTTAAAAAAAATTAAAGAACAAAGTATTCAAGAACTTGAAAGTACTTTGCCACATGATGTCGCACAAAAATTATATAATTTCTTAAAAGATATGGATGATAAAAATGAATAACATTATATAGAAAATTTTATTAATTCATAAAAACCTTCTTAAAGAATAAAATTAAATGTAAAGATTTTTTAAGGAGGAAAAATAAATGGGAACACTAAAAGTTTCATCAAAATCAAATCCAAATTCAGTAGCAGGAGCACTAGCTAATGTTTTTAGAGATAAAGGTGAAGTTGAAATCCAAGCGATAGGTGCGGGGGCACTTAATCAAGCAATTAAAGCAATCGCAATCGCACGAGGATTTGTCGCACCTAGTGGAAAAAGTTTGGTATGTATACCTGCGTTCACCGATATAATAATAGATGGTGAAGAAAGAACAGCAATAAAACTTATTGTAGAAGCAAAATAAACTTTTAAATCAAACATCAGTTATAATTTATAATTGGTGTTTTTAATATTTAAAATATTTTATTGATTTTTAAAAATAAAAATGGTAATATATAAACATAAATTATTAAAACTGTTATGAAAGAATAGTAATGAAATATTTATTTTATAGAAAACTAGTGGTTGATGGAAACTAGTAATAAAATTTCATGAATCTACTTTCTAGTGTGATTAATACTCACCGTGTAATTACGTTATAAATTATTAGAGTTAATCTAAGGATGGCACCGTGAAATTATCACTCCTTTATATAGGAGTGTTTTTTTATTTTAGGAGGGGAAATATGCAGAAAATAAAAGTAGGAGATAAATATAGACATTTCAAAGGAAGTACAATGGAAGTAGTTATGCTTGCTAAAAACTCGGAAACATTGGAAGATATGGTAATTTATAAACATAACAATGAAATATGGGCTAGACCCCTTGATATGTTTCTAAGTAAAGAAGACATAAGTAACAGAAAAGATAATGTTACAGGTCAAAAATATAGATTTGAAAAAATTGAAGGAGGATTAATATGATAGATATAAATTTAATTAGAAATAATAAAGAATTAGTAAAAGAAAATATTAAAAAGAAGTTTCAATATGAAAAATTACAATTAGTTGACAAAGTAGAAGAGTTAGATATAAGTTATAGAACCTTAAAAACTGCATTAGATGATTTAAGAAGCAAACGAAACAAAATATCTAATGAAATAGGTATATTGATGCGCGAAGGAAAAAAAGAAGAAGGATTATCAAAACGTGAAGAAGTAAATTTTATAAATCAAGAAATTAAAAATAATGAAGATAAAGAAATTGAACTCCAAAATCAAATAAAAGACATTATGATGTTAATTCCTAATATTATCGATGATTCTGTTCCCATTGGAAAAGATGACAGTGAAAATGTCGAAATCGAAAAATTTGGAGAACCTTTTGTTCCAGACTATGAAATTCCATATCATGCTGATATATGCGAAGCTTTGAATGGACTTGACAAAGAAAGTGCGGGTAGAACAAGTGGTAATGGTTTTTACTATTTAATGGGAGATGTTGCAAGACTTCATAGTGCGATGCTTTCATATGCGAGAGATTTTATGATTAATAAAGGTTTTACCTATTGTATCCCACCTTTTATGATTCGTAGTGATGTAGTTAATGGAGTTATGAGTTTTGCTGAAATGGATGCGATGATGTATAAAATTGAAAATGAAGATCTATACTTGATTGGAACAAGCGAACACTCTATGATAGGGAGATTTAAAGGTCAATTAATTAAAGAAGAAGAGCTTCCGATTGCTTTAACTTCTTATTCGCCATGTTTTAGAAAAGAAGTAGGGGCTCATGGTATTGAAGAAAGAGGTCTATATAGAGTACATCAATTTGAAAAACAAGAAATGATTGTTCTATGTAAACCAGAAGAAGCTATGGATTGGTACAATAAGATGTGGAGTTATACCGTAGAATTTTTCAGAAGCTTAGATATACCCGTAAGAACTTTAGAATGTTGTAGTGGTGATTTAGCAGATTTAAAAGTTAAATCATGTGATGTTGAAGCATGGAGTCCAAGACAACAAAAATATTTTGAAGTTGGATCTTGTTCTACACTAGGGGATGCTCAAGCTAGAAGACTAAGCATAAGAGCAAAAGGTGAGAAAGGCAATTACCTAGTATCTACTTTAAATAATACAGTTTTGGCAACTCCAAGAGGATTAATCGCATTCTTAGAAAACAATTATCAAAAAGATGGAAGTATTAAAATACCTAAAGTTTTACAACCATATATGGGTGGTTTAGAAGTTATTAAATTAAATAAAGATTAGTAAGGAGAGAGAAAGATGAAAAAGAAAATTTGGATTACTATAGCAGTTATAGTAGCTATTATTGTAGGAATTATAGTATATTTCGCCATTACCGATTTAAATCAAGAAGAAAAATTAAGAAATGAATTAACCGAAATAAATGATTTAGTAAATGAAGAAAATATCGATATGGAAGAAGTAAATAAAAGACTTGATACAACTGTAACAACAGGAGATTATGCTGTAGTTGAAAAAGCTTTTAAAAATTATTTATCTGATAATTTTGATAATATTATGAAAATTGTTGAAATCTTAAACGATGAAAAAATTACTCAAATTTTAACTGCTGAAAATTATAAAAACGATGGACCTGAATTTGTAGAAACAAAAGCTTATATTTCAACTAGTAAACAAAATTTAGAGACTTACAAACAAAAATATGAAGAATTTTTTACCGAAGACAAAGCTATGTCATATATAAATGATAAAAATTTAGATGATTACTATGTTGACTTATATAAAAATGAATTTGTTGGAGATATTGAAAATGATTTCAAAGAAGATGAAACTTCAAAAAGCATAGATGAAATTATCGAAATTTTGGATATATCTGAAGATGTTATAAATTTATTATCTGAAAATAAAGATTCTTGGAAAATAGAAGGAGATACTATTGTATTTAGTACAGACAGTTTATCTCAAGAATATAATAACTTATTAGATAATTTAAAATAGCATATAACTTGTTATTAAGTTAAATATGTATTATACTAATAATAGGTGAGAGATATGTTAAAAATATATAAAACAGATTCTACAAATAATACACTTAATGAAATTCAAGAAATCCAAGATGATTGTTGGATAAATGTTCTAGAACCAACCGAAGAAGAAATAAAAAAATTATCTACTTTAATAAATATTAGTGAAAAAAAGTTAAAAGATTTTATGGATGAAGAAGAACAAGCACGTACTGAAGTTGAAGAAAACTATGGAGTTATAGTTTTAGATATTCCAATTTATGAAAAACATGAAAATTATTTAATGAGTGTAACTGTACCTTTAATTATTTTACAAGTTGATAATAAATATATAATTACTATGTGTACAAAAACAACAGATATATTTAATGATTTCATCGATGGGAATGTAAAAGATTTTTATACTGAAAAAAAGAGTCGTTTTACTATACAAATAATGCTTAAAATTGCTGCTAAATATATAAAAGATTTAAAAATAATTAACGAGGAAACACATAAAAGTGAAAGGTCATTAAAAAAGTCTACTAATAATAATGCATTATTAAAACTTATGCGTTTACAAAAAAGTTTAGTTTATTTTTCAACCTCTTTAAGATCAAACGATATAGTTTTAGAAAAACTTCAAAAAAACACTTTAATTCCTCTTTATATTGAAGATACAGATGTTTTAGAAGATGTCATAATTGAAAATCGACAAGCAATTGAAATGGCATCGATCTATTCAGAAATTTTAACTAGTACAATAAATGTTTTTGGTACAATTATTTCAAATAATTTAAACCGTATAATGAAATTTTTGGCAGGATTTACAATCGTAATTTCGATTCCAACTATGGTTGCATCTTTTATGGGAATGAACGTTCCTTTAGGGTTCTTTAAAGAAAATCAATTTTCATTTTTGATTATATTCATTATTTCACTAATCTTATCTATTATTGTAGCTTTACTTTTAAAAAGAAAAAATATGTTATAAATTTTAATATTCATATTATCAAATTTAATATTTAGAAAATAATATTATTGAGGTGATAATATGAATATTTTATTTACAGGAGCATTTTCAGGGATTGCTGGTGCGACTATAGAAAAAGTAATGCGTAATAAAAATAATACGGTATTTTTAACTGTGAAGACTGATGAACAATTAAAAAATATCGCATATAAATATAAAAATAAAAAAAATATCAAATGCTTTAGACTAGATATAACTAATAAAAAAGATAGAGAAAAACTAGAAAAATTAGATATAGATGTACTCGTTAACAATGCTGCAACATGTTATGGTGGTTCGATTTCTGAAATTCCTTTTGATAGAGTTAGAGAAAACTTTGAGGTTAATGTTTTTGCATCTTTTGAAGTAATTCAAATAGTACTTAAAAATATGATTAAAAAAGATAAAGGTAGAATAATTGTTATTGGTTCATTAGCAGGAATAATTCCTTTTAATTTTTTAGGAGTATATTCTGCTACTAAAGCGAGTGTAATTACTCTTACTACAACTTTAAAAAATGAATTAAAGCTTATAAGCGATAATATAAAAGTTATATTAGTTGAGCCAGGACTTTATCGTACAGGTTTTAATCAAGTAATGTTAGAAAATAAATATGATTGGATGGTAAAAGATTCATATTTTAAAAGTCGACTTAATGATATAAGAAAAAGAGAAAATCTTTTAATTTCAATTTTAGAAAAAAGAAATTTGGATAGTATAACTAACAAAATTGTAGAAGCAATTAATACACAAAATCCTAAGTTTATATATAGAGCTCCTATAAGTCAGGTAATAGGTGCGAAACTTTATCAAATTTTTAAAAAATAAATTGACATATCTAACATTACAATAATAAGTAGAGATATTTATATTTATTGTTTACTAATTTTTACCTTTTGTAAATATAATTTTATAAAGGGTGATTATTTTGGTTAAAGAAAAAACAAGATTTTATTATGGAGTAGTATTTTTATTAATATTAATGATTGCTTCTCTATGCAAAGGTATATATACAAAATACAATAATAATAAAAATATTGATCCTGTATATAAAGAAGAGTATGAATTTTCAAAATAAAATTAGGAATTATTTTTTTCCTAATTTTATTTTTTCAACATTTTTAAAATTCATTTTAGCAATTTTAGTAAGTTCATCTTCTCCAAACTTATTAATAAATTTAATTCCAAATTCATCGACTAAATTAGAAGCTCCTTTAGGTAAAAACATATCATATTTTTCCCCAAGTCTGTCTAATTCCATTATAAATTTGTACCTACTTATTAAAGACCCGCATGCAACTGCTAAATTTTTATCTTCAGCTTTTGTCATAAAAGTGATATCTTTAACAATATTTTCTTCATCTTTTAAATACTCAAAATATTTTTTTGAATTTACAAATTGATCAACTATGATATAGTCATAACTACTTATTTCTTTTTTTAATTCAAAAAGTACTTTATTATGAAGTATTGCTTTAATAGCATTCATATTTATTCCTTTTGAATGCATATAGTTGTATTCTTCATTATTTAAAGTAATACTCTTATATTTAATCTTATCCATTATCTTAGGAACAATTTTTAAAATTGTTTCATCACTCATTTTTTTAGAATCTTTAACTCCTAAGTCTTCTAAAAAAGCTATATCCTCTTTAGTAACATATGAAGCAGTAACAACGATAGGTCCAAAAAAATCACCTGTTCCAACTTCATCTGAACCAATTGAATTAACATTATAATAATCTATTTTATTAACTTCTTTTTTTATACTTTCTTTATTAGTAGTCTTTTTACCTTTTATATATGTACATTTTGGATAATTACTACAACCTGTAAATTCTCCATATTTACTAGTTCTAATTACTAATTCATGTCCACAAATAGGGCATATTTCCCCAGTTTTTTGTGCTTCTTTCTTTTGAATATTTTCACTATCAGGATTTAAAGCTTTTTCTCTTTGTCTCCACAAATTAGCATCTATATCTGCACTTATTCCTTGAAACATAGCTTTACCAGATTCATAAAGTGTAATTATTGTATCTGCATCTTGGGCTTGAAATATTGCATAGGGAGGAGTTTTTTCTCTTCTTTTGAAAGCATATTCATTTATCATTTCTTGTTTAACAGCATCGCTAACTTTTAGTACAATAGTTTTTTGTTTACTTTTAACCATAATTATTCCTCCTAATATTATTTTAACATAAAATCTTTATTTTTTGGAATAAATATAATATACTAGTAATAGAAGTAAGGATGGTGTTTATGAATATAATTGATGTTATAATTGTTTTGTTTCTTGCCTTAGGAGCAGTCGTAGGATTTAAAAGAGGTGCGATTAAAAGTTTAGTATCCTTCATAGGATTAGTTTTAGCACTTATTTTAGCATATTTTTTAAAAAATCCGGTTTCTTCACTGATGTATGAATTTTTACCATTTTTTGATTTTGGTGGAATATTCAAAGGTATTACAGTTCTAAATATTTTATTATACGAAGTTTTAGCATACTTCTTAGTACTTGCAATTCTTTTTATTGGAGTAAGACTTTTAAGTTTTGTAGGGAATACAATTGAAAAGGCATTAAAATTTACAATTGTTTTAGGTATTCCTTCTAAAATAATAGGTATTTTTGTAGGTTTTATTGAAAATTATATATATGCGTTTATAATTCTTTATTGTTTATCATTACCAATGTTCAACATAAGTCTTATAAAAGAATCTAATCTTACAAATAAAATGTTAAATAACACTCCACTTTTATCAAGTGCGGTTGAAAAACCCCTAAGTGCTTTTGTTGATGTATATGATTTAAGTCAAAAATATGATGAAAGTTCTAAAAATGAATTTAATAAAGAATCTTTAGATGTCCTTTTAAAGAATGAAATAATAACTGTAGATTCTGCAGAAAAATTAATAGATAAAGGTAAATTAAAAATCGATGGGGCGGAAGAAATTTTAAATAAATATAGATAGGAGAGATATTATGAGTTTAATACATTTTGAAAATGAAAATTTTGATGATTTAAAAAGAGATGGAGTAGTTTTAGTTGATTTCTATGCTGATTGGTGTGGACCATGTAAAATGGTTAGTCCAATCTTAGAAGAAATTTCAGAAGAAAGAAACGATTTTAAAATTATAAAAGTCAACGTTGATAAAGCTAGTGATTTAGCAACCAAATATGGAGTAATGAGTATTCCTACAATGATAGTTTTCAAAAACGGAGTAGAGGTAGACAAAAACATTGGTTTTTTACCTAAAGATGATATTATAAAATTAATCGAAAAAAATATGTAAAATTTACATATTTTTTATTATGATGTTTAAATTATTTAATTTTTTTAAAATATCATCATATTCATTTTTATTTATTTTAATTTCGAAGGTAATTTTATCTTCGAAATCTTTTTTTAATATTGCACATTTACTTAAAATATATTCTATGTCTTTTAACTTTGTATAGTCAAAAATAATTTTTAAATTTAAATACTCAATTTTTTCTTTAGTACCAATTTTCTTTATTGTTTCATTTACAGAATTAGAATAAGCTCTAAGAAGACCTCCTGTACCTAATTTTATTCCTCCAAAATATCTAACAACTACACATAAAACATCAGTTAGGTGATTACGTTTTAATGCATTCAAAATAGGGACTCCTGCAGTACCAGATGGTTCTTTATCATCACTACATTTTTCTATATTATCAATTATATATGCATAACAATAATGAGTAGCATCCCTATATTTATTTTTAATATCACTTATTAAATCATTTATTTCTTCTTTATTATAAATAAGACGCAAACAAACTATGAATTTGGACTTATTTATAATATATTCATAATCATAATTTTTTTTAATAACATTTTTCAATTAAACCACCAACTTTATATATTAGACACTAAACTATTAATTGTTTTCATTATTAATTGACAACCAAACCTTAATATATTATACTAAAAATATAAAATAAGTAAAATGGAGAGTGTAAAAAGTGGGAATAATAAATATTTTAGCAGATGCATCTATGTGTGATGCAAACTCAGTTCGAAGAATTTTTTCTCTTTTAGGTAATCTATTTAACATTATAAAAATTGCGGTGCCTATTGTAATTATAATTATGGGAACTATCGATCTTGTAAAAGCAATGATGGCAAATGATCCTAGTACTACTAAAAAAGCTCAGACAACTTTTATCAAACGTTTAATAGTAGCCGTATGTATATTTTTTGTTCTACCATTAATTAGTTTCTTAATGAGTTTGTTAGGAGAAAATATGAATAATCAATGTATGACATGTTTTTCTAATCCAAATGATAAATCGAAATGTTATTTTACAACTGATGATAGTGAAACTACAAACAGTACAACAAATAACAACGGGAATAATAATAGTGTAACAAATTTTGATATTAACAATGATCAAATTGAAAAAGTAACAGAAGTTATGGACAGGGATAGTGTGAAAAGTTTTATGGAAAACTAGTAATACTAGATAAAAAAAGATATTAAGAAGAAAATCTCGATATAAA
>CALVYE010000021.1 GCA_944372025.1 uncultured Bacilli bacterium
TGTTACTATTTTAGTTGAATAAAAGAATAAGTTAAAAGATAGAGCGGAAATAAATAATGCAAAAATTAAGATGACATATCTTCTAACAATATGTTTTTTATCTACAACATTTATAACTTCTGAAACATCAAAATTTTTTTTACGGAAAAAATTTTTAAGTATTCTCATAATTTTCCTCCTCATTTTATACTAGCACGTTTGATTATGTCCTTTCCGTATTTTGTTTTCAATTCATCTATAGTATACTGTAAATTTTCTATATTATCATTATTATTCTTAATATTATCAAACAATGAAATTTGTTCTAATTTATCTGTAGTTAAATCAGTCAGTCTTATTCCCAAACTTCTTATAGGTTTTAATTCGACTTCATCTAAAAGAAATAAAACAATTTTATAAATATCATCATCCGTATTTATTGGATTTTTTAATTTTCTTTGATGCGTCAGTTTTGTAAAATCATTATATTTTATATAAAGAGTAACGACATAAGCATATTTTTTATCTTTTCTTATACGTCTTCCAACTTGTTCTGATAATTCTAATAGTTTAACTTTTATGTCATCTTTATTTTCATAATCTTTAGGTAAAGTAATAGAATTCCCAATACCCTTTAGTTCACTTCGTTCATTTTCTACAGGACTGTCATCTATACCATTAGCGTAATTATAAAGTATATTTCCATAGCTTTTAAAATTTTTTAATAATTTTTCTTTAGGATAATGAGCAAGATCATATACTGTATTAATTTTTAAGCTTTGAAGTCTTTTTGCAGTTTGTTTTCCTACCATAAATAAGTCATCTACATTTAAAGGCCATAATTTATTTTCTATTTCGTTGTCGTATAAAGTATGTACTTTATCAGGTTTCTCAAAATCTGAAGCTACTTTTGCACATAATTTATTATTACCAATCCCCACATTAACAGTATACCCAAATTTTATTTTTATTTTACTTTTTATTTCGTTAGCAAATTCTTCAGGATCTTTTATAAAGTGATTCATACCTGACATATCTAAAAAACATTCATCTATAGAATATCTTTCAACATATGGTGTTAATGTAGATAAGTATTCATATAGTTCATCAGAATATTTTTTATATAATTTATGATCTGGAGGAATAATCAATAAATTTTTATATTTTTTTCTGGCGCTATAAATACTTTCAGCAGTTACTATATTATACTTTTTAGCAGGCATACTTTTAGCTAGAACAATACCATGTCTTTTAGCTTCATCTCCTCCAATTATCGCTACTTGATTTCTTATATCTTTTTTATATCCCTTTTTAAGCATTTCAGTGGCACTCCATGAAAGATAAGCATTATTAACATCAATATGAAAAATTAAACGTTTATTCACTATATCACGCCCATTCATAATTATTATATCATAACAAAACAAACAAATGTTCTTCTATTTGCTTGTTTTTACTTTTTCTAAATCTAATAAGTATTTTTTAATTGAAATTCCTCCTGCGTATCCTGATAAACTCCCATTATTTCCGATAACTCTATGGCAAGGAATTATTATAGGGATAGGATTATTTTTATTAGCATTTCCTACTGCCCTACATGTTTTTGAATTTCCGATTTGGTATGCAATATCTAAATATGATTTAGTTTCTCCGTAAGGTATTTTTATTAAAGCTCTCCATACTTTTTGTTGAAATGCAGTTCCCTCACTTATATCTATTGGAATATCAAATAATTTTCTTTTTCCTTCAAAATATTCATTTAATTGATTATAAGTTAATTTAATTAGTGGAGTTTCTTCAAGAATGATTTTTCTATCTATTTTTTCATTTTCAAAGATAATTTTAACAATTTTATTTTGTTTCTCTATAATACCTAATTTGCCAATAGGTGTTTTATAAAAATATATTTTTTCATCTCTTATCATTTTAATGTACCTCTTAAAATTTAATTAGAAAATTTTATTATAATTTTTGTATATTTATTTTCTATTGATTTTGCTTCTATAAGTAGACCTAATTTATTGCATAATTTTTTGCATATATAAAGTCCCATACCTGTGGAATGTGATTTTTTCCTATTGCTACCTGTAAAACCATAATCGAATATTCTGGGTAAATCTGAACTATTTATTCCTATACCATTATCAGATATACATAAACATATGCCATTTCCATCTGATATCTCAGTATAGATTTCAATCTGTTTTTTAGATTTATTCATGTATTTGATACTATTTTGAATAATTTGTCCTATTATAAATTTAACCCACTTTTCATCTGAAAATACTCTCATATTTAAATTCTTAGTTTTGATTATTATTTCTTTTTTTAAAAATATTTCTTTGAAATTCATTATACAATCATGAACTACATCTTCAAGATTTATTTCTTTTATAAAATAGTCTTTTTCAGGATTTTCACTCCTAGAATAATATAAAATTTGTTCTACTAAATTATCTATTTTATAAATTTCTGATTTTATTTTGTAATCATTTTTGTTATCACATAACAAGGATATTGCAGATATGGGAGTTTTAATTTCATGAACGAAGCTTTCTAGGTATTCTTTATAATCGTTTTTTATTTTTTCTATGTTACCTATTTTGTCATTCATCGACTTACAACCTTTTTTTAATGCATAATAATATGCATAATTTTTCATTTCTTTAGGTTTTTCTAAAATTTCAGATATTAAAAATTTATCTTCAATACTGTCTACTAAATTTATTATTTTCTGCATTTCTAATTTTTCTTTTTTATAGCTTATAATTAAATATGATAGTATTATTAATATATAAACAAGATCAATGATAAAAATAAAGAAGAATCCCATATTAAGTATTATAGCATAAATATCTAAAAAGATAAGAATGCTAAAATTAACAAGAATAAAATATATTTTTTCTTCTAAATAATCTATAAAATTCATATCATATATCCTTTTCCATGAACTGTTTTTATAAAATCTTTAATATTTATTTCTTCTAATTTTTTTCTTAATCTGTTTACGTTAACATTTAAAATATTTTCATCTATATAGAATTTATCATTCCATAAATATTCAATTAAATTATTTTTTGTAACAACTGTATCAGCATTTAAAAACAAATAATATAAAATTCTAAATTCGTTTCTAGTTAATTCAAGTTCTTTATTTTTGTATTTTATTAAAGAAAGATGTAAATCTAAAGTAACTTCATTTACAGTTATTTCTTTATAATATGTTGGATTGTTTTTTTCGAGTGTTCTTTTTATTTTTTCAAGTAATATTGCTTTATTATAAGGCTTAGTTATAAAGTCATCCCCACCACTTATAATACTTTTTAATTCATCTTCATCAGTGTTTCTACTTGTTACAAATATTATTGGAGTATTATATTTACTTTTAATATTTTTACAAATTTCGTATCCATCTTTGTAAGGAAGTATTATATCTAATAAGATTAAATCATAAGTATTTTCTTTAAGAAAAGTTTCATAGTTATCAAAATCATCAATAACATCTGTAATATAATTGTTTTTATTTAGTAATTTTGCAAGTTCTAAACGAATATTGATATCATCTTCGATTATAAGTATTTTATTCATATGTTACCTCCTTATGTTTAGTTATTATAACATATAATAGCTTAAAGAGAAGAAACTTCTATTTAGTTTCTTCTCTAATATTATCTTTAAATCCAAAATAGGTAAATAAAAAGTATATTGTGTAAATAATTATGAATAAGAAAATATTAAATATTACGTACCCTATTATACTGTAGTCCGATTCCATGAAAGGATTAAATAGTCTATTTAAAGAATATGATGAAATTAAACTTATAATAATAGGGTAAATCATTGGAAGAGAAAAATATAAAATTAACTGTTTCTTTATAGTTTTAAATATTTGGCTTTTTTCAACGCCTAGTTTATTTAAAATAGAATATCTGTATTTATATTTTGTTGAATCACTTAAACTTTGAATAGCTAAAATAGTTCCTACAACAGCTATAAAAATGAATGATAGATACATAAAACAGAACGATAAGGTAGTAATTAAACTTTTATTTTCAGATTCTACCGCACCTTTTACAGTTATACTATTTATTGAATAATAGGTTTTATAGCCATTATCAGTTTCTTCTACGAACACTTTTTCTTTAAATTTATTTTTCATATTATTATAAAATTCTTCAGTGGTTTCTTCTTTAGTATTTATTGCGGTGATTTCATTTATAATTTTAAAATTTTCATTAATTATTTTGTCGGGTACAACTATTATATAACTAGAACCTCTACTCCAAGAAGTTGAATATTTATAATCAGTTATATCTTTTAATTTTAGAGTTACATTATTTATCTTTAAATCGGGATTATTTTTTAAATAGATTTTTAAATCTTTGGAAACATCCCTAAAGCTGTGTATATAAAACTCATCTTCTTTTAATTTTATTGGATCCGTATTTCGCATTTTTAAAAGTTTATTATAATCACTTAATTTTAAATAACAATCTACATCTTGATATCCTACTACTCCATTAGATATATTTTTTCTAATAGGGTTTCCTTCATTAGTATATACACGATATGTTATAGAATCTTCTATTGTATAGTTTTCTTTTATATATTTTAAATATTCTTCTAATTTGTGTTCAGAATTAGTACCAATTTCACTTTGGGTTTCACTATATAAATTATATACCATAATATCATAAGGAGCACTTGATTCGTTTTGAATTTTAAACATACTATTAAAAATATTGGATAAATTTAATGATATAAAGGTTAAAGTAATTAAAAGTGCTAATGTTCCTAAGGTAATTCCTGTAGTTCTTACTTTAGATGTAAATTGTCTTACAATAAATAAATTATCCTTGTTGTACTTTAAATTTTTTCTTTTTAGTATAAAATTAGTTATAAAATCTGCAAAAGTTAATGTTGTACCATATATACTTATAATTATTGAAATAAGTGATAACAAGATATATAACATTGTAGGATTTGATGAGTTATCTAAAATTTTTACCATGGCAAAATGGAAAAGTATTAAACCAATAATTCCTAACAGTATGGATATAAAAAATGTTATTGTTCTAACTTTTTTTGACTTATACATTTTGTTTTCATTGACTTTTTCATAATACAGTAAATCATATAGTTTCATTTTTTTTATTTTTCTTTTAGCACGTAGTAATACGAAAAAATATATAGCTAAAAAATATACTATAGTTAATATTATTGGTTGTATTCCAAATGAGAAACTAACTTTATATGGCAATTCAAAAATATTCATTATGAACATAGTCATAAATTGACTTAATATAAAACCTAAAAATATTGAAAGTATAAGTGATATAGTACCTAGAATAATATTTTCAAGAAGGAACATTTTTGTTATTTGTTTTTTTTCTATTCCCAATAACATATATGTACCAAACTCTTTACTGCGTTTTGTTAACATGAATCTCATAGTATAATTTATAAGCCATCCAACAACAAAAACTACAATAGTACTTACAACAATAATTGATGACTTAAAATTAGCCATAAAACTTGATAATTCTAAAATATCTTTTGAAAAAATTATCAAATTGAAAGCAAAAATTAAGGAAAAAGATAAAGTTACAGTTATTAGATATATCATGTAGTCTTTTATACTTCTTTTAGCATTTTTAATTGCAAGTTTACTTAACACTTTGGACATCTCCTCCAAGTACTGTTAATACATCCAAAATTTCATTAAAAAAACTTTTACGACTTTTGTCTCCTTTTAATATTTCATTAAAAATTCTTCCATCTTTTAAAAAGAGTATTCTATCACAAAAGCTAGCACTAAAAGCATCATGAGTTACCATTAAAATTGTTGCATTTAATTTATCATTTATATCTCTCATAGTTTCTAGAAGCATCTTAGCACTTTTAGAATCTAATGCTCCTGTTGGTTCATCAGCTAAAATAAGTTTGGGATTATTTATAAGTGCTCTTGCACATGCACATCTTTGTTTTTGACCACCAGATACTTCATATGGGAATTTATTTGATATATCATCAATATCCAATTTCTTAGATATATTATAAACTTTTTTATCGATTTCATTTTTATCATCTTTATTTATTGTTAGAGTTAAAGCGATATTTTCAGAAATTGTTAAGGTATCTAATAAGTTAAAATCTTGAAAAATAAAACCCAAATTTTCTCTTCTAAATTTGGCAACATCTTTTTCTTTTAAATCTGTAATATCAATATTATCAATATAAATATTACCACTTGTGACATTATCTATTGTAGATATGCAGTTAAGTAATGTTGTTTTACCACTTCCACTTGCACCCATTATTGCTACAAATTCTCCTTCAATCACATTGAAGGAAAGTCCATTTATTGCTTTTGTTATATTGGATTTATTTCCATAGTATTTTTGTAAATTGTTTATTTTTAAGATTTCTTTCATATTAGCTCACCCTCTATAATATGACTTTGTAATTTTTTCTTTTTTAATTTAAGTATACATGAAATTATAAGCTTAAATGCTATATAAATTAATATAAAAGGTAGTATAAGTGTAATCAAAATTATCCAAAAAACAATTTTTAAAAAAATAAATATTGAATTTATTATTCTATCCATGATAAATTTTTTCTCCTTTGTTCAGTATTATTATAGCAAAATTTATATACTTAAATTCTTACACTTTTGTTATGATTTATCCAAAATTAAAACTCTCTTTATAAAAGAGAGTTAGTTATTATCTATTTCAAATTGAATAATTTCACCAGTAATCGCATTAATTTCATAATTGTATTCTACATTGTTAATATAAAATTCTAATTCATATATTGCAAGATTATTATCTAATTCAAATTCTACTTTTTTCCATATCACAGAACTATTTGAATTAGTATGATTTAGCGCTATTTCTTTTGCTTTTTCACTACCTATATAGTTAGATGAATTAGTATTATTTTGATTGTTTATAGTATCTTTCGACAATCTTACAATTTCTTGAGTATAAACATTTATATCTACTTCATATTCTGTGTCATTTGTAAAAAATTCTAGTTCATAAACTGATACACCATGTTCTAAATCTAATTTATTTTTAGTAAAAGTAACATCATTTGCAGTTAAATTTAAATGATTAAGTGCGATGGTTTTAGCTTCATCTAGTGTAATTTGTTTATTTGACTCTTCATTTTTAATTATATTGCCATCTAACACATCTTTTTCAAATTCTATTACTTCTCCTGTATTCATATTTATTTCAACATCATATTCATATTGACTATCATGAAATTCAATTTCATATTTGTTGCGTTTTTTATTTGTTGATAAAACTGTTGCATCATCTCTCGTAACATTTGCTTTTTGAAGTGCGATATTAAGTGCTTCTTCTTCAGTTATAATATTATTTGAATTTTTTCCAAACAGTAAAATAAGTACTATGATTAATAAAATAATAGTTATAATGGTTATAATTATACTATAAAGATTTTTCTTTTTCATATTATTCCTTTCAAAATTTTATTTAATCACCAAACATATCAAAAATCTCGCTCATAAAAGATTCTCTTTTTCTTTTAGTAGGAACTTTTTTAGTATTGTCAAATTCTTGATTTTTATTTTCTTCACTTTGTGAATTGTGTTTTTTCTCAAGCAATTTATCAAGTTCACCCCTATCTAACCATATACCACGACATTCTGGGCAGTAGTCAATTTCTATGCCATTTCTCTCAGACATTAAAAGTGTTACATCTTTACATACGGGACATTTCATAATTTTACCTCCTATTGATATTATAAATAAAAATATATGCGAAAGTCAAATATATATTTCTATAAAAATTATTAATTTTTAAAAACTAAACTTATAGT
Organism: uncultured Bacilli bacterium; assembly: GCA_944372025.1. Classification (GTDB taxonomy): domain Bacteria; phylum Bacillota_I; class Bacilli_A; order RF39; family UBA660; genus JAFSEX01. Next base: position 7,835 of record CALVYE010000021.1, read on the forward strand.
TGAGTTAAATTTTGATTTTATGTGATATGATTATCTTGAGGTGGAAAATATGGATAATAATAAAATTGGAAAGTTTATTGCATCTCTTAGAAAAGAAAAGGGTTTAACGCAACAAGAACTTGGAGATAAATTATTTGTAACTGATAAAGCTGTTAGTAAATGGGAAAGAGGTTTAAGTCTTCCAGATATAACTTTACTGGGAAAACTTGCAGATATACTGGGGGTTGAAGTTGTAGATATTTTAGATGGTCAAAAAGGTACAGATAGAAAAATTAATATTGAAGAGGAAGTTATTAAAATTACAAATGACTTAAATAAAGTACATAAAAAGAAAAGAAATAGAATTTTATTTATTATAATTATTTTAATATTTATTATAATATATATTGTTTTTAGAAATCTATATTTAGGATATGATATTAAAAATGTTGAATATTCTCATTCAAACCGAAATATAAATATTGGTGTACCTAAAGCATCATTTATGATGAAAAATAACGATAGAAGTTATTCTTTTAAAAATTTACGTAATTCAAATATAGTTGAAAATGAAGTTAAAAAATATTTGAAGACTTTAAAATATTCTACTTGTAATGATACTATTTATTATTATAACGATAAAGACAATTTTTCCATAATTAATTATTCAGTTAAAAATCATTTATTATATAATACGATTTCTTATGAAGTTGTGGATAATGATTATTGTTATACCGAAAAGTTAAATGAATATGCAAATAAATTAGGTGGTTTGAAAACTTATCATTCTTTAAATGATCAAATATCATTATATGAAGATTGGGACTATAAACTTAGTGTACATTTTTTAGATGGTGGGGATGATCCTGATAAAATTTATGAATTTAAAGCTAAGTTAAGTATTCTATATAATAAAAGAACATCAGATAAATCTTTTAATAGATTTACTCTTGAAGAATCAAATGGAGATATTGAAATAAAAGATGATAAACTTTATTATTATAGAAAAGAAATAACAAGTAAAGCTGATAATTTAGAAATCCCAGAAGTCTCAACTTTTAAAATTGAGGATGGTAAATTAATTTTGATCGATAATTATTTATCAGAGTATGAAGAAAATATAATATTAGAGTAATGTATATTTAAATCAAATAAAAAATTATTAGTTTTTTTAAATAACTAATAATTTTTTATTGTTTTTTGTTATTATAACAATATTATCTTTTTTCAATAAGGTATCTCTATTTTTCAAAATATCTGATAGTACTATAATTGTCTTTATTATTTAAAAATTTTCTTAAGATTAATTAAATAATATTTTTAAATATATCATATAAAAAAGGTGAAATTTTTTCATTCTTCAATTCGTTTAATGACTTTATTATTCTATATTCTGGGTGTTTTTCGTTTATATTATTCTTTAATTCACATAAATAATACAGGTAAATCAATGCTAACAAAAAATCAATTCCATTCCTAGAATTGATATTTATTAATAAAATTGAACCAAAGTTTAATTAAATTCCTATATGGTGGAGCTGAGGAGAATCGAACTCCTGTCCGAAATTATTCCAACTTAAACATCTACAAGCTTAGTTAGTTATTAAATGTCCTAATAAGTTATAGTAACTAACAACTAACTTATTAGTAAGTCTGTAAAGTTTCTTCATTTTATCCAGACAGTAAAATGAAATAGCTCGTTAAATATGAGCCTCTAAGATTTCCCACGAGCAAGGAAAAAATAGAAGCTTACACCTACCCTAAAATTAAATTAGGCAAAAGAAGGTGCAAAGTTATAATTTTGTTTTCCGTTTATTTTTCGGTTTGGATTTAACGCATACCTACGACTTGCCGTATTAAGCCGATATAATTCCGTCGAAACCATATTCAGCCCCATGTGTATATTATACCATAAAATGAAGAAATTGATTAATATTTCATCAATTTCTTCATTTCTCTTTCTTGGTCTCTTTTCTTAATTGTTTCTCTCTTATCGTAATTTTTCTTACCTTTAGCTATTCCTAACAAAATTTTTGCTTTATTGTTTTTAAAATATAATTTTATAGGTACTAAAGTATATCCTTCTATTTCTAATTTATTTTTTATTTTTTTTATTTCTTTTTTATTCAAAAGCAATTTTCTTGTTCTAATTTCTTCATGATTAAACCTATTTCCTTCACTATATAGTGATATAAACATATTTAAGAGAAATATTTCATCATTACGAATGATTGCATAACTATCTTTAAGATTAGCGCTACCCTTCCTAATAGATTTGGTTTCTGTTCCTTTAAGTACTATCCCCGCTTCATATTCATCTTCTATAAAATAATCAAAGCGTGCTTTTTTATTTAATATCTCCATGTTATCCCTCCAAGCTTATAACAGGTATTGCATTATCATATTGTTTTATTACTGCAGAAAATTTATTATAATAATCTTTATATCCAGGTAATATTTCATCACTTAATTGACTATATGGGATTACTTTAAATTCACTCCAATAATTTGGTGTACGTTTATAATATGTATATATTAGTTCAGTATTTAAATCTGATAAGGCTATACTAGATGTTTGATCTTCATTTACAGTTTTTGTAATATTTAAAGATACTAGAGCCCCTGTAAGTCTTTCAACACCAATTTGTGCAGATATAAAGTTACCTAAAGAATAAATAACTAAAGTATCTCCTATATATTCTATTGGTTCTAAAACATGTGGATGTGTTCCTATTATAACATTAACTCCTAAATCTGATAAATATTGTGCAATTCTTTTTTGATTTGAATCAGCACTTTGATAGTATTCTGTTCCCCAATGCATGGAAACAAAAATAACATCTACTTTATCTCTAACTCTTTCAATATCTTCTTTTGCTTTTTCATCAGAATAAGTAACAGCATAATAATCTTTACCACCAGGATGAGGTATTCCATTTGTACTCGTAGTATAAGAAAGTAAAGTGTATTTAATTCCATTTTTTTCTCTTATTCTAGGTGTAACTCTATCTTCTTCACTTTCATATGAACCAGCTGTTAAAACGTCTTTATTTTTCCAATAATTCAAGGAATATAAAACTCCTTTTTCCCCTTTATCTAAAGTATGATTAGATGCTAAATTAACCATATTAAATCCCATATTAACCATACAATCGCCTATTTCATCGGGTGAATTAAATAATGGATAAGTAGAAATTCCTAAATCTTTTCCACCTATAATAGTTTCTTGATTATAAAACGCTAAATCATAGTTTTTAATAATAGGTGCGATATACTCCATTTGTTTTGTAAAATCATAATTTCCATCCCCCAAAGCTGCATCTTTAAAAACCGAATTATGAATAAGCGCATCTCCCGTCATAATCATTGATAGTTTATAAGTTTTAGGATATACTTCTTTTTTTTCTTCCTTTTTCTTTTCTACTTTTTCATCTTTTTGTTTGTTGTTTACATTTTCTTTAAGTATAAACGTTTTAGTTATGTAAAATATACCAAATGCTATTGATACTGCAAGTAAAGATAGCAAGAAATATTTAACTACTTTTTTCATCCTTTTCCACACCATTCTTTACAATTTCAAAATCTACGGTTCTTTCTTTTTTAGAAGCTCCAATTACTTTTATTTTTACTGTATCACCAAGTTTATAAATTTTATTTGTTCTTTCTCCTTTTAACATATTCATATAATCATCATAATGATAAAAATCATCATTTAAAGTATTTATATGTACAAGACCTTCTACTAAGTTATCAAGTTCTATAAACATTCCAAAATTAGTTATCGATGATATCATACCTGTGTATTCTTCACCGATATGAGCCTCCATATATTCGGCCATTTTCATATCGTCAACTTCGCGTTCAGCTTCGACACTAGATCTTTCTTTTTCAGAACTATGTTCAGTTATATATAAAAGATTTTCTTCCCAATGTTGAATTTCACCTTTATCCATTTCTCCATGTAATACTTTTTTTAGTATTGTGTGTACTGTAAGATCGGGAAATCTTCTAATAGGTGATGTAAAATGTGTATAACATTTACTTGCTAAACCATAATGTCCTAAATTTTCTTTTGAATAATAAGCTTTACGCATGGTCCTAAGCAACATTTTAGATAAAATTTTATATTCTTTTTTATCCTTTAATTCTAATAATATTTCTTGAATTCTTTTTGGATGTAAGTCTTTTCTTTTACCAGTTAACTTATATCCTAAAGCGCTTACAAATCTTAAAAATTCATCAATTTTTTCTTCTTTAGGATATTCATGAACACGGTATACAAATGGATAATTCATATAATAAATATGTGAAGCAACAGTTTCATTAGCTGCAATCATAAAGTCTTCAATCATATTTTCCCCTGTACCGCGTTCTCTAAGTTTAATGTCAATAGGTTTACCTGTATCATCTGTAATGACTTTAGGCTCATCTTGATCAAAGTCTATATATCCTCTTTTAATTTTAGATGTTCTCAAAATTTTAGAACATTCTTTCATTTCTTTCAAAGTATCAACAAACGGCTCATATCCTTCAGGGATGATATTTTCTTCTAAAATTTTGTTTACATTTTTATAAGTCATTTGAATTCTTGATTTAATAACACTTTCAAAAATATCATAATCTTTTATATTGCCACTACTATCAATTTCCATTATACAAGATATTGCTAGTCTATCACAATCAGGGTTTAAAGAACAAATTCCATTTGATAAATAATGTGGTAACATTGGAATTACTGTATTTGCAAGATATACACTTGTACCTCTATCTAAGGCATCTTCTTTTAATTTACTTCCTTCTTTAACATAGTTAGTAACGTCTGCGATATGAACACCTAATTTATAATTTCCATTTTCTAATTTTTCTATACTTATCGCATCATCTATATCTTTAGTGTCATCTCCATCGATAGTAAATATTACTTCATTTCTTAAGTCTTTTCTGTCTTTTATTTCAGTCATTATAACTTCACTAGGTATATCTTTTAATTCTTTTAGAGCGTCTTTTGAAAATTCCACATCTATATTATGTTTATAAGCAACCGCTATTATATCGATTCCAGGATCATCTCTATGACCGATTACTTTTATTAATTTGCCTTTATATCTATTATCTTTGATATGACCTGCAATTTGAATCAAAACTTTATGTCCGTTTACTAAGCTTTTACATTCTTTTTTATCCATTTCAATTTGTATACGCATTTTTGGATCATCTAAGCTAACATATCCTTTACCACGTCTGTAATAAAATTCTCCAACAAGATTTCCTAAATCTCTTGATACAATTTTAACAATTTTACCTTCCAAATGTTTTTCGTTATTATTTTTAATAATCTCAACATTTACGATATCACCATTGACAGCTCCATTCATATTTCTTTCATCAATATAGATGTCGCCTTCATCAGTAATTACAAATCCAAATCCTTTTTTATTAACTTCTAATTTACCATTTTTTAAATGGCAATATTTAAAAAGCATAAATTTATCATTTTTAGTTCTGTATATTTTGCCTTCTTTTTCTAGCTTGTTTAATACCTTTGAAAGTTCTCTTATTTCATTAGGATTATTTAAATTAAGTTCATTCATTATTTCTTCAAAATCAAATGATTTTTCTATACTTGTCAACAATTCTAAAATTTTATCTTCCATATGATTATTAACCACCATTCTACTACATACATTATACAAAAAAAAAGACTATATATATAGTCTTTTTTGACATTTTTATTTAAAAAGATTAGTTGACATTAGTAAAGATACTACAAAAAATACCATACCTAATGCAAAAGTAATTCTACTAATTAAAAGTTCTCCGCCTCTTTCTTTTCTATTTGCAAATAGATCAGAGTTACCGCCTTGAATTATATTTCCTGCACCTTCAGCTTTTCCACTTTGTAAAAGTACAAGAGCAATTAATAAAATTGATATAATCATTAATACAATGCCCATTAATATCCCTCATTTCATGTAAATATACTTTATCATATTTAAGATTAAAATGCAAATTATATTTAACATTCTACACTATTATCTTGATATGTAAATTCATATTTATCATAAGTTTGTATATTTGAATCGTTGTCTCGAAGATTTTTAAGTATTATTTCCCCATTTAGACACATATTATCATCTCTTGGATCTTTAATCATATTACCCTTGAAATACTTTTCATCTAAATCAATATAATCTATGATACTTGATAAAGATATAGTATCACCTGATATAGTATTTTCTCTATAATATTCTTGTGCGGCCACTTCGATTTTATCTACAACTAAATCATATTCTCTTTCTTTTCCATCATTTATAAATTTAATGGATGTAGGAATTGCGATACTTACGATAATAAGCATAATGGTAATTGTAGCAATTAATTCTACTAATGTAAATCCTTTTTCACTTTTTATCATAAGTATACCTCGTTTCTAATTATTATTTAATTCTTCTTCAATTCTCATTAATTGATTATATTTACAAACTCTATCTGTTCTTGATAATGAACCTGTTTTAATTTGTCCTAAATCAAGACCAACAGCTAAATCTGCAATTGTAGTATCTTCAGTTTCTCCACTTCTATGAGAAATTATAGTTTTATAATTATTAGCTTTAGCAAGCTCAATTGTTTCAATAGTTTCTGTTATAGTACCAATTTGATTAACTTTTAAAAGAATAGCGTTTCCAGCGTGATTATCTATTCCCTGTTGTAAACATTTTTTGTTTGTTACAAATAAATCATCACCAACTAATTGAATTTTGTTTCCCAATCTTTCAGTTATTTTTCTAAATCCGTCCCAGTCATTTTCATCTACAGGATCTTCGATAGATATTATAGGATATTTATTAATTAATTCTTCATAAAAATCTATTAATTCATCAGTTGTCAAACTTCTATTTTCTCCAGCTAATTCATATTTTCCATCTTTATAAAATTCAGAAGCTGCAACATCTATTCCTAAATTAACATCTTTTCCTGGTTCATATCCTGCTCTTTTTATTGCTTCCATGATTAGTTCGAAGCCTTCACTATTACTATTTAGATTAGGTGCGAACCCTCCTTCATCACCAACACCTGTTGCTAGTCCTTTTTCATTTAAAACTTTTTTAAGATTATGAAATACTTCTGATCCTATTCTAACTCTTTCATGAATTGTATCAGCATTTGGAATTATCATAAATTCTTGGAAATCTAATTTATTATCCGCATGTGCTCCTCCGTTTATGATATTCATCATTGGTCTAGGTAATGTTGTTCCATTTCCAATATATTTATATAATGGCATATTTTTAGCCTTTGCAGCTGCTTTCATAGCAGCCATTGATACACCTAAAATAGCATTTGCTCCTAATCTAGATTTAGTTTCAGTGCCATCTAATTCTATCATGGCATAGTCTAGTCCTTTTTGATCAAATACATCTCTTCCAATAACTAAATCTCTTATTTCTGTATTTACATGTTCAACAGCTTTTAAAACACCTTTTCCCATGTATCTATTACCACCATCACGAAGTTCTAAAGCTTCTCTTTCTCCTGTAGAGGCCCCAGATGGTACACAAGCTCTACCCATAATTCCATTTTCAAGAATTACATCTACTTCTACGGTAGGGTTTCCTCTTGAATCTAATATTTCTCTTGCTTTAACATCTTTAATGTTCATATTATCATCCTTTCTTATACTATTTAATTATAACACTTTATACTTTAAAATAAAATTATTTCTCCTCTATTTACTTACACTTTTTAAATTTATTCATATATTAGTATTGAAAGGTATCGGTGGAAAAAATGGATAATTCTAATTATTTAGTAACTATTATAATTGGTGATGAGAATAGTAATTATGATGGATCGATGATAAGTAGAAGTTATTTTAATAGTCATACAATTACTTTAAATAAAATGCAGGATATTTTAGCATGTATAGGTTATGATTTAGATTATATGGGTAAAACTCCCGAGTTTTGCAGTTAGTAATAAAACAAATATGACATCAGACCTTATAGTATAAGGTTTTTATTATGTCAAGAA